>USFW01000011.1 GCA_900553985.1 uncultured Clostridium sp. | reverse complement strand
TACCAATTCTTTCTGAATGAAATAAGTAGTCAAAATCCAAAAAAATCATAATTATCAACTATTTTCAGCGGCTAATTTGTAAAAACTATTATATAGTAACTAAAATTTAATTACTTAATAATATTATTTACTGCAAAGAAATTAGAAATAGGTAATGATTTTTAGAATCATTGCCTAGTAATTAAATTTAAAGTCAAAAAGCCAATTCTATTTTTTACTTAAAATAGAATTGACTTTTATTTTTAAGCTTTTTCTTTCAAAAATCTTTTTAATAAAAATGTTAGAAAATATGGAAAAGTATAAAATTTTTCATTAAAGCCTATATTCTTATTACATAATTTAATTCCATATTTAATATCTTTAAATTTTTCACTATCTATTAAATTATTCAAAGAAATTGTTGCATTATCATTTGCCTTTACTTCAACTGGAATTAATGAATCTTTATCTCGTACAAAAAAATCCATTTCTATTGTACCTTTTTCATTTTTATAAAAGTATAACTTATATCCTTGTTTTACTAACATGTCACCCACTATATTTTCATATATTGCTCCTTTGTAAGTATTAAAGTTTTTATTATTTCTCAAATCTTCTTGTGCCTCTTCATCAAATGAACCTATTAATATTCCTGTATCTCCAAAATATAGTCTATAATTATCCGGATTATAATTGCCTCCTAATGGAAGCTCTGGCTTCTCCATACAATATGAAATATTTACAATCCCAGCATTATCTAACCACTCTATTGTTCCTGCATACTCTCTCTTTCTAGCTCCAGGCTCAACTTTTGAAATTTGAAATTTCTTATTTTCATTTCCTAAAAATGCGGGGATTTTTCTATAAATATTTAATACTTTTCCTTGTTCTAATCCATTAGCATATTTTGTGATATCTTCTTCATAATCTAACAAAATTTGTTTTTGCATTTGTAAAGTACCACTATAATTTTTTTGAGTAACAAATTTATTTACAATTGCAGGCATTCCTCCAATTATCATATATTCCTTAAAATTATTCATCATGACTTCATATTGTGTATGTGTTAACGGTTTTACTTCTAACATACATTTATATAAATCTTCAATTTGTTCTTCTTTATATCCTTTTGCCCATAAAAATTCTTCAAAATCCATTGAATACATGTTATAGTCAATCTTATTTCCAACACTATTAGATTCTATTTCTTTATAATTTATTCCCATCAATGAACCTGAACAAATTACATCATATCTTTTATCTTGATTAAACGCCTTTAATGATGTAGCACAATTAATACATGCTTGCATTTCGTCAAAGAAAATTAGGGTTTTTCCTGGTACAACTTTAAAATTTGGATTTTTCAAAGTAATATTTTTTATTATATTATCAACATCGAACCCATCATCGAATATATCTTGATATTGTTTTTCCAAAGCAAAATTGATTTCTATTATATTTTCATAATTATTCTTAGCAAAATTTTCTATGGCATCAGTTTTTCCTATTTGTCTAGCTCCTTTTACAATTAAAGGCATTTTATATTTATCTTTCTTCCATTCTATTAAATATTGGTCAATTTTCCTCTTTAATCTTCTCATATATTTCACCCCAAATATATTATATCACAAAATTCCAGCCATTTCAATGAAATTATTCACAAAATTCCACTTGTTTTATTATGCATTTTTCACAAAAATCTAGTACTTTTATGGGTTAAAATCACATTTTTCTTTTTGTTGTATTTAAAATACAAGTCTTTCTTTTGTCTCTATATAATATTTTTTCATATACAACAAGCTTTTTTCAACATTATAATATTTTTATGCTGTTCATAATAACTTATACATAAATACTTAATAATTTTTAATAACTTTTATTTTAATATTATTTTTTCTACCTTAAATTTCTATTTTCTTTTTAAGTATTTTTCATATAACTTATTATGCTAATTATACAACATACTCAATCTTATTATCAGGAAAATATTTATACATTTTCTCTCTTAAAAATTTCTCCCCCTCTTTTCTAATTTCATTTTTATACATATATTTTCCTTTCCCCCTACCAGTCATCAATTCTTTGTTATATAAATTAATTGCATTTGGAAATGCTTCTTCATTTATTTTTGTATGAACAAAACTATATGTCATAAATATAATTTCAAAAAATACATCCTTTTTTACTTTTTCTGATAATTCATTATTTAGCCTTTCTATTAAATCCCCATATAATCTTTTCCAATTATCAACTAAGATTACTGGTGCTATCAAAATTCCTACATTATATCCTGCTTCTTTTAGCTTGTTTATTGCTTGTATTCTTCCTGTTAGTCTTGATGTTCCAAATTCTACTTTGTTTATAATTTCTTCAGGATTTACACTCATTCTAATTGTTACTTTTCCATTATGATTTAAAGGTAAAATACTGTCCACCATATCAAACTTTGTTGGAAATGTTAATCTGCCTTTTTCTGTATTTTTAAAATTTTCTATCGTCCAAACTAAATTATTAGTTATTGTATTTTCTAATATTAAATCACTGTTACTTCCTATCTCAAAGTTCAAGTTTCTATCAGATTTGTTTGCTACTTTTATTATTTTTTCTAACATTTTTTCTCTATTTACAAATAGTCTTAAATATGCACATTTGTTATAATTACAAACTAAATAACAGTACATACAAGAAGCTGTGCAACCTGATGAAGTATATGGCACTAAAAAATCTGATGTCTTATGATTTTCTACAAAATTATGTGTTTTCCTTACACCTATAATCAAATTTCTTTTCATATCTTGAAATTCTTTGTTTGATTTATTTCTCATTTCTTCTATATTGTTGTGATTTGATATTTCCACTTTTGGAACATCTTTATATTTTTCTAACAGTTCTTTTCCTAGCTGATAGTTTTCAATATCTTTCTCAAAATAAATAGCTTTAGGTTTAAACATTTTCTCTTTTCCTCCCAAAAATATTTTTACCTAAAGCTTTCTTTTTATACTATGCGCAGAAGATTTCACTCAAATCTTCATACACTATCACTTAAATTAGATTAACTAGTGAGTTATATTAATCAAATATACTATTTTTCTTATTGCACTCTAACTCTTTTGATATATCACATAATTATATTCAAAATTATTTTCTCCATCTTCTGGACCTTTTTCTCTACTTATTTCTTTCCACTTTTTATCATCTATTCTTGGAAAGAATGCATCTCCTTCAAATTCCTTTTCGATTTCTGTTACATACATTTTACTTACATATGGCATTAAGAAATTATATATCATCGCTCCCCCTATTACAAATGCTTCTTCTTCTGATTCTATGTATTGTTGAATTTGTAGTAAAGAATGAACAACTTCTACATTTTCATCATTAACTTTAAAGTCTGGGTTATTACTAAATACAATATGTTTACGATTAGGAAGAACTCTTCCTAACGACTCAAAAGTTTTTCTTCCCATTATTATTGTATGCCCTTCTGTTAATGCTCTAAATCTTTTTAAATCATCTGACAAATGCCATAATAATTTATTATCCTTTCCTATTATATTATTTTTTGCTTTTGCTACTACTATACTTAACATTTTTTACCTCCTGATTTTGGGGTCGGAGACAAAAATCATCTTTCTCCTATCCCCAAATTTATTTCATATATTTTTTATCATACTAAATCTTGATTTCGAACGATATTTATGAAGATGATTTTTGTCTCCGACCCCGAAATCAGGATTTAGAACTCAATTCTAAATCGCAACTGGAATTTTTCCTATTTTTACTTCTTTATTATAGTCATAATTTTGAATTTCAAAATCTTCTACTTTAAATTCATAAAAATTATTTGTTGGATTATTTATTATTAATTTAGGTTTTACATCTATTGGTTCTGCTTCTATTAATTTTTCTACTAGTGGTATATGTCTATCATAAATATGACAGTCTCCTATGTTGTGTGTTAATGTTCCTACTTCTAATCCAGAAACTTGTGCAAACATATATTGTAATGCTGCATATTGCATTACATTCCATCCATTTGCTGTTAACATGTCTTGTGAGCGTTGATTTAATATTAGATGCAGTTTGTTTTCTTTAACTAACCATTGTGTTCCATATGCACATGGTTCTAAGTTCATATCTTTTAATTCTTCATGATTAAATAAATTTGTCATTATTCTTCTACTTGATGGATCATTTTTTAATAAATACAAAACATAGTCTACTTGATCCATTTCTTGTATTCCTTCTTTTGTCTTAAATTTATATTTTTTTGCTAATTGATATCCATAAGCTTTTCCTATTGTTCTATCTTCTCCAGCCCATTGATCCCATATATGTGAATTTAATTCATCTACATTATTAGACTTTTTTTGCCATATCCACAAAATTTCATCAATTGCATTTTTTATTGTTTTTGTATTATTTCTAAGTGTTATCATTGGAAATTCTTTTCCAACATTATATTTATTTTGAACACCAACTATTGAAATATAGTTTGCTTCTTCTCCATCATCCCATCTTGTACGCACATTTGTACCTTTTGATGAATATCCATTTTTTATAATTTCTTTACAGGTTTTTATAAATTGTTCATCTGCTTGTGTCATATAAAAATCTCCTTTGCTTCTGTATTTGGTATTTTACAATTTTAAGTATATCATATACTAAATTTTTTTTCTACATTTTTTGATTCTATATTTTTGATTATTAAATCCCATATTTTCCTATAAATCCCATTTAGGTACATATTCTTCTTCATGTTCTCCTAATTCTTGCATATATCCATTTTCTATACCTAATTCATACACATAATTTTCTATTTTCTCATATTCTTCTTTTGTTAGCTTTCTGTTTAATATTTCATCTTCTTTTGCTTTATATGTAGGAAAATATTGCGCCATTATATTTATATATACTTTTTCATCTATGTTTTCTTTTATCCATTTTAAAATATTTTTACTGTTTTCTATATTATTGGGTAATACCAAATGCCTAATCATTACTCCTCTTTGTATTATTCCATTCTCATCTAGCTTTGTTGCTCCTACTTGTCTATACATCTCTTTTATTGCTTTTGTAGCAATGTTGAAATAATTGTCTATTTTAGAATATTTTTTACCTAATTCATTATCATAATACTTTAAGTCTGGTAAATAAACATCTATATAACCTTCTAATAATTTTAAAGTTTCAACATTTTCATATGCATTTGTATTATATATTATTGGTATTTTTAACCCATTTCTTTTGGCTATTTTTATGGCTTCAATTATATGTAATACATAACTTGTTGGAGTTACCAAGTTTATATTTTCAACATTTTTATTTTGTAACTCTATAAATATATCAGCTAATTCATTAATTGTTATTTCTTTACCCTTTCCTAATTGGCTAATCTCATAGTTTTGGCAATATATACAATTTAAATTACAATTAGAAAAAAATACCGTTCCTGAGCCATTATTTCCTGTTATACATGGTTCTTCAAATTTATGGATTGAGTATAGTGCAATTTTAACTTTATCATTTGCCTTACATCGCCCAATATTTCCTATTTCCCTATTTATCTTACATTTATGTGGACATATTTCACATTTTGTTAATCTATTTTGTTCCATTTTTATTTTTTATATCTTACTATATTTAATAACTAAGTATAGCTTTCTCTCCTTTTTTATTATTTATGCTTTTTATAAGTTTTACTTGTAAACTTTTATAAAATTCAGAATTTTAACCTTACAAATATTCATTTTTATATTAATTCTTTTTCTTAATTTTATAACATTTTTGAATTTTTAATAATTATTATTTTTGTGTTATGCTTATTAATATAATTTTATTTTATATCTACTTTTTATGTATTTTCACTAACACTTGAAATATATATCTTATTTTCACTATTCTTGTTTAGTACAATTTCTTTTTTGGTAAATTTATCAGCATTTTCTTTTACTAAGTCTATTATTTTGCTTTCATCTTCTGTACTTTTTATAGTTGCAATTGTCTCTTCTTTTAAATTTTTTATTTTGATATTCTTTTCTTCTGTATTTTCTGTTTCAGTTCCAAATTCTGAATAGTCAACTAAATATTCAATAATTTCAACATTATATTGTTCTTTATCTTTTTCTATTCTATTTAATAAAAAGCTATCATCTTCTTGGTCAAGTCCCATTCCTATTGCATTATATACATTTTTTTGTTCATCATATACTAAATATTCTGTACCTTCTTTAGGAAAAGTTTTTGTAAAGTTTTCTCCAAAAATTTCTTTTGCCTTTTCTTGTATCTTTTCATATGTTAACTCATATTCTTCTAAGTTCTTTTTCACTACTTCCCATATCCATATATCATTTGCATTATTTATATTATCAAATATTGGTAAAGCTTCTTCTGTTATTTCTCTCCACATATATATTTTTTGCATATATGTTTCTATTTCTTCTACTTCTGATACTGACACGGTATTATTATCTATCTCTATTTTTCTATTTACATACATTCCTATAAATATAACTAATAAAATTAATATAATTACAATAAGTTTTTTCATAATTCCTCCTTTGTGATTATATTTTATAGTTGCAATTTTACCATATTTTTTTTATAAGTTCCATTAGATTTTGTATTTTATTTAATTTTTTGATTTCTATTTTAGTAAATCATTTTGTTAATTAATACTAATGTTAATTTCGTATATATCGTATTTTGCTGTATTCTAAGGCTTTTTGAACTTATTCCACATTTTTTTATTTTTTTATTAAAAAAGTATTGACTTTTAATATAAAATAGTTTATACTTTATCTTGCGTTAGGAAATGCAAATGCTCCCTTAGCTCAGTTGGTCAGAGCAACCGGCTCATAACCGGTGGGTCCAAGGTTCGAATCCTTGAGGGAGCACCATTTTTTTAATTTAATATTTGGGTAGGTGGCCGAGTGGCTAAAGGCGGTAGACTGTAAATCTATTCTCATTCGAGTACGAAGGTTCGAATCCTTCCCTGCCCACCAAATAAATAACTCTTAAAATACTGAAAAAATCAATATTTTGTGTAGTTATTTTTTTGATTTTAATGTAATAGCTAAAGCAATTATTGAAAATAAGTTTATAAAAATAAAGTGCAATTTAATAATAAATTCATTATTAAATCGCACTTTATTTTTTCATTAATCTTGCTCAGTTGTATCAAATGTTGATTCTCTCCTAATGTAATTCCAAAACCTTCACAAATATGTAATAAGGTATCCAATTTTATCATTTCTGTTCTACCACTCATAAAAGTTAAAATAGTAGATCAAGAAATGCTAAACATCTTACATAGCTTCCATATATTCATTTTTTTCTTTCAAATAAAATTTAATTCTTTTTCTAATTGCATCTGATAATTTCATTTTTAGTAATCCTCCTTTAAATGCTTGAAATTAATAAAATTATATATAAATGAAATTATGTACTACTTTGGTAAATTGAAAAATATAAAATATTTTCAATTTATCGAACTAATTTGTTACATTGAAGATTTTGATATGATATAACGAAACCACTTCAACACGCCAAACTGTATAAAATTTATTAAATATATTATAACCTCTAATAAAAGTAGTATAATTATTCAATAAATGAACAAAAATAATATAAATTGGTGAGTGAGGTAATTAAAATGGCACAAACTATAAATAATAATTTAGAAAGAAAATTAAAGGAATTTGTGGGAAAACGAGTAATAATAATTCAAGATGGATTCTTAAAAGCTAAATACCATATATATAAATTTGAATATTCCATAATACATGAAATTCTAGATATTATAGATGAAGAAAGTAAAAATTATGTAAATATAAATTTGAATCAAATATCAAAAATAGAAATTAATCAAAAGAATATTGCCTTATATTTAGATAATGATACAATAATTTGTCTTAATATTTAAAAAGATAGACTACCAAGTCTACCTAAATAAAAAATTATTTTTGCAAATTCTCTAATTTTTCTTTATCTTTTTCATCTAAATTATTTAAGCTAAATTCTAATAAAGAAATTACAACTTTATTAAAAGATAAGTTTTTAAGATTAGCAAGATTTTGAATATCTTCTACTATATTTTCAGGTAGTCTAAGAGTTTTGCTAACTCCACTATGATTTTCTGGTATTTTTAACTTGTTCATATTTGTAGCCTCCTTTGCAAGATATTCTATATTAAAAAACAAAATAAATATGCACCTAATTATGCTTGCGAACATCATGCAAATATGTTAATATAAATATAGAAAATCAAAAGAAAAAATGAAAGGTATGATTTAAATATGCAGAAACTAAAAGAAAAATTAAAATATGGTAAGAAAGGTATTACTCTTATTGCTCTTGTTATTACAATAATTGTGTTATTAATTTTAGCAGGAGTAACAATTGCAACATTAACAAGTGAGAATGGAATATTAGTAAGGGCAAGAGAAGCAAGAGAGAAAACAAAACAAGCAAATGCAGAAGAGCAAGTAGAATTAGCAATACAGGCAAGTATTGGAACAGATGGAAAAATTAATATAGAAGACTTGAATAGAAATTTGAGTTATATAAAGAATTTAACATATAAAGGAAGTCCTATTTCTAGCACAAACAAGATAGAAAGTTTGGTGGTAGAAGTAGTAGTGGATGGATGTAATGTTGTGATTGGAAGAAATATTAAGTCAATTACACAGGATGGGGTTCCTATTCCAAAAGGTTTTTATTATGTTGGAGGAAGTAAAGAAGAAGGTGTTATTATATCAGACAACAAGAATGATGAAAATAAAGGAATGTCACATGAAATAATAACACAATTACAAGGAAACCAATTTGTATGGATACCAGTAGATAATATAAGTATTTTTCAAAGATTTAATGGATATAGTAATGGAAGTATACAGGTTTTACCAGAACCAACATCAGAACCATATGAAAATGGATATATAAATGAAGAGCAAGAATATAATTTAATGTGTGAAAGCGTGAAAGAATATGGTGGATTTTATATAGGAAGATATGAAGCATCTAAAGGAACAAATGGCTTGGCAGAAAGTAAAGCAAATGCAAATGTATGGAATCTACTAAATTGGGGTGAATCAATGCATGAAATAGGAACAGAAGGTGTAGTCTATCAAGCCAAAAAAATGTATAGTATAGGTTCTATTACAAGCACATTAGTGTATGGAATTCAATGGGATGCTATTATGAATTTTATAGATTCAAATTATAAAGATGGCTTATGTGACGATAATTCATATGTTGTTAATTCAAGAGATAAAGGAAATTATTCAGGAAATATTATGCGAACAGCATCTAATGAAAATTATGCAATAAAAAATATATATGATTTAGCAGGGAATGTATTTGAATGGACTATGGAAACATATGTAGTATGGGGAAAAGTATTACGAGGAGGAGGATATAATTCTACTGATGGATATTCAAGACCTATGTCATATAGAGGAACAACTTCTTATAATAATCCTCAACTAAATTATGGATTTAGAGTAGCATTATACATTAATTAAAGAATTTTGATTATTATATTTAAAACTATAAAAATATGACAAATAAACAAAGAATAAGCAAAGAATAAGCAAAATGAAGACTGATATTTGACAGAAGAAGGTTATTGAAAATAATATATAATAAAATCAGGATTGGTATACAATTTTTTTGACAATTAAATGATACTCAAGACTATGATATTATAGTTGAGAAAAATAATATTATCAGAAGCTCGGTCACTTTTAATCAAAATCACTTATTTTGACTATCTTAAAGGCAAAGTTATGAATGTAGAATTAAATGTTGAAAACTTGAAACTTGCTTGTATGTCCGTGATAATGTCAAACAGCGCCACAACAAAGACTTTATCTAATGTGATAGAACATTAAAGTTATAAAAAAAGAAACCTATTTCTTACCAGTAAAATAGGCTTCTTTTTTATAACTCTTGTAAATTTTTGAATTCTATATCACATTATGAATAAAAAATAAGTTTGTGGAATAAACTTCTATGAAATTTTCATTTCATGAAGAAGTAGTCATATATGAATATCGTTTTTTTTTACTTATACAATTTTAATTTTCAAGCTCACATTTTATACATTGTAATAATTTTACACTGTAGTTAAATTTCCATTTCTATATTTGCAAAATAAATCAAATATGATATAATATATTGGTAATAGGGATTACCCTATGTATACCTATTTTCCAATTACACCAACTGGTGTAAAATGCAACAAGTATATAACAACATTAGGAGGATTTTTTATGAAAGAATTGTTAAATTCAATCGCAACCAATCTCAAAATCTGGGACGTGGTGGAAGAAAAATTGGAAAAAACATCAGGCAATAATGCACCTTTTAAAATGAACACTATTCATTTTAAAGATGTAAGTGATGAGGTCAAAGCCAAATTTGTAGAAGAGCTTTTCGACCATCTATCTCAAAAATCTCAAGAAATTGAAGTTGGAGAAATAGTAGAATATCATTTCAACAGTAGAATGATAAATTCTAATGGAACTCTAATGGAAAATTCATGTAATGATAATCTAACAGAAGTGTTTTCCAAGCTTCCAAAACTACCTGATGGTGAAAGCTATGCTTTCCCAACTTACACACTTTTTTCTTTCATTCTAACTAAGCGAAAGAAAAACAAAGAATTTAACTTCGATCCAAGCTTTATATTAATTTGAAGTTTACTACTTGCTACAAAAAGTAGCGATATCTATAAAAGAGCCTATTATAAGAAAATATGCTCTTTTGCATTATATTAAAATAATATGTAATTTATAAAATTATTGTTTACTATACGATAAAAAAATTTTGAAGTCGTGATTTTTGTCTCCGACCCCAAAATCTTTTTCAAAATTTCTTTAGTTTTATTTAGTTATTACCTTCTCTTCCTTCTGGTAATGCTGGATAATCTAGTACTACTCTTATTTTCATAACATATTTAATTGCTCTTACTATTTTGCTATTTTTTATTCTTTGCCATAAACTTGGTTTTGCTTCAAATGTTGTTTCTTGTATATATTGTTGTTCTGCAATATTTTGTGTGTTTGCTTGTGCTTTTGTTTCTATTATTGGTTGCACTGGTTCTTCTACAATTTGTTCTTCTGGTTCTTCTACTGGTGTTGGTATTGTTTTTAATGCATCTGCTACTTCTATTCCTATATAGCTTAATGCTTTTGATCTATCTTCTATTCTTTCCATATCTATTTCAATATGTAAGTTTGATTCTAGATTATTGATTCTAGCATTTAATAGTTTCATTGCATCTTGATAGTTTTGTGATTTTTGGCTTTTTGATTTTCCTACTATTGTTAATGTTTCTATTATATCTTCTGCAAATTCTTCTTCTGCTTCTTTTACTTGGTCTTTCCAATCTTTCTCTTTACTTGAAACTACTTCTACTAATTCTTTTAATCTTCCTGATAATGATATATTTTGTTCTCTTTGTCTAATTAATTCTTCTATTTTCTTAGTGTTTTCTTCAAATTGATTTGTAGCATATTCAACTAAGCCATAAGCAGCTTTATATACACTTGCTGGGAAGTTTTTCTTTTTTGGATATTCTATTAAATAAGTTTTTATTGACTCTATTAAATCTTTAAAATATGTATCATCTTCTAATTGTACAATTTGCTTTTTACTCTTTGGATTTATTAATTTTTGTACTTTATCTATATTTGAAAGTATTTTTTCTTCGGTAATAACCATTCTAACATTTACTATGCCAGATCTAGACATTGTAAATTACCTCCTTTATCTTACGCATGCTCGCTTTTTACTATTTCATTTATAATTATACATTAACTAACAAAAAACTACAATAGAAACTTTCTAAAATTTGTTTAAGTTTTTGTTACAATTTTGTTACATTTTCGTTACAAGTATCTATTATAGTTATTTATTTATATTTTCATTTTATTAAAAATCCCACTTTGTTTGAGCTTATATATCATTTCTATATATATCAGAAATAATAATAAACTAAATTCCCTATATGTTATCCCTAATTCTATATCCAAGAAATAATTGTAAACTAAGGTTTCCCTGTAATCTTTATCATATAGTCCTACTTTTTAATTTTAAACCACTGTTTTCATTTCCTCAAATCTTTTTACTTTTTGTGTAGTTGTTTTTATTAATTCTGTTTGTGTCAATGATATTTCTCTAATATATTTATATGCTGGCATTGTTTTATTTATCTTCTTTATTTCTTGCCAAATGATTTCTTTTAATTCGTTTTCATCATCTGTTTTATAAATTTCTTTTACTATATCTTTATCATATACTATTTTAGCACAAATTTTATAATCTCCATCATCTTCTGGTTTACCATATACAAAAGATTCTTTTATTCCTTCAATTTTATTTACCAAAGTTTCTAATTCTTCTGGATAAATATTTTTACCATTTTTTAAGACTATAACAAATTTTTTTCTACCTGAAATAAATATATATCCATCTTTATCAATTTTGGCTAAATCTCCTGTATGTAACCAACCTTCGCTATCAACTGTTTCCTTAGTAGCTTCTTCGTTGTCGTAATATCCTAACATTATTGATGGTCCTTTTGCTAGTAATTCTCCTATGCCTTCTTCGTTTGGTTCATCTATTTTTACATCTAAGCTTGGAAATGCTTTTCCTATTGAACCAATTTTTCTATATTTATCATCTTCTGCTGCTATAACTGGTGAACTTTCTGTTAATCCATATCCTTGATACATTGTGAATCCTAAATCATTAAATCCTTTTTCAGCTTCTGGGTCTAATGCTGCTCCACCAGATACAAATAATCTAACTTTTCCACCTAATGTATCATGAATATCTTTAAATAATTTTTTTCTTACATCTATTCCTATCTTTAATAATGCATTACTTATTTTTATTCCTTTTTGTACTGTTTCTAATTTTCCTTTTTTCTCTATTCCCTTAATTACTTTTTTATACATAGCTTCGAATAATATTGGAACAGAAATCATTGCTGTTATTTGATATTCTTTTATATTTTCTGCAATATGTCTTATTCCATCACAAAAAGCAATAGATCCTCCTATTGATATAGGATATAAAAATCCTACTGTGCATTCAAATGTATGGTGCAATGGTAAGAAAGATAAAAATCTATCTTCTGGATATAATTTTATAACAGATGTAATATCTTTTAAATTTGCACATATATTTTTATGTGAAAGCATTACTGCTTTTGACATTGCAGTTGTTCCAGAAGTAAATAACATTATTGACATCTTTTCATTGTCTATTTCAGCTTTTAGAAATTTTTCATTTCCTTCATCTATTAATTTTTTTCCTTCTGCTATTAATTCTTTTTGAGAAAGTATTCCATTTTCTTCTTTATCAATATCCATAGATACAAAATATTTTAGTTGTGTATTTCCTTGTTCTTTTATTTTGTTCATTATATCATTATATTTACTTGAATAAAATATCGCTTCTACTCCCGAACGAATTATTAAACTTTCGATTTCATTATCAGGTAAGGATTTATCAAGTGGAACTATTACTCCTGTTCCTGCAACTACTGATAAATATACCACTCCCCATTCATATCTATTTTCAGATATTACTGCTATTCTTTTATCTTTTAAACCTAAATTTATTAATTTAGTTCCTAACGCATTTATATCATCTCTAAATTCCTTATGTGTTATTTCTCTAAATTTTCCTGGTTCATTAGTTTTAAAGATGTATGCTGGTCTATCTCCATGTAATTCTCCTGATTTTTCCAACATAACTTTTAAATTCTCGTAATATTCTGCCTTGTGAATTGGTTTTCTCATAGCTCTCCCCCATTTATTATTTTTAATTAATCTCTATATTTTAAACCTTCTACTATTGTATTTTCAAATTCTTTATATAAATTCATTATATCTATTTCTTCATTTATTCTTACTTTATATACTAGTGTCGAACATATTAATCCATATATTTCTGATGCAATAACTTTTGGATTTCCTTGTTTTATTTCCTTTTTTTCTATTCCTTCTTTTACAATTTCTTCTATTTTGTTTATATATTCATTTATGTGCATCTTACATTTTTGATTTCTTGCTTCATTTCCCCAAAATTGACTTAAAAGAATAGTTATTAAATCTTCATATTTTACTATAATTTTTATTTGAATTAATATGATTGCTTTTATTTTATCTATATAGTTTTCATATTTAGCAGTCTTTATATCAATACTGTTTTGTAAAAGTTTCATTCCTTCTTCAATTAGAAAATTAAAAATCTCTTCTTTGCTTGAAAAATGATAATATAATGTTCCTTTTGCTACTCCCACTGTTGCAGTTATTTCTTCAATGCTTGTTGCATCATATCCTTTTTCTGCAAAAAGTTTCATTGATGTTTCAAAAATTTTTCTCTTTGTCTTATTCATATTTTTGCACCTTTCAATATATGATTTTAACTAATATTTATATTATATATTTAATTATATAATATTGCAATATTTTTTATGATTTTATACTACTCATTCGATAAAAAAGTCACCAAAATATTTCTATTCAGTGACTTTTATAATTTATTATCTTATTAAACATACTAGTGAAAATACTATATTAATCATTGTTACATTAAAAAACATACTATAATTAACGCATTTTATTCCTATATTATTTATTTTATCAAATCCATCTACAATTTTTTCTATTTCTTCTTTACTAGAAATCTTTTTTTCTTCCATATATTCTTTTGCTAAATATCTAGCTTTTATCATTGCATCATTTTCTAAAAATGTTCTTACCATATAATAGACCAATCCCATAAACATTAATAAAAAGTTAAACATCATTTTATATGGTAATGCTTTAAATAATGCCATTAATGTAATTACTATAAAAAATAACATATAAATATTTGAATATACAAAATTAAATATTTGAAGTTTCCTATCTTGAATAGAGTGTAAACATTCATGAGCTATTGTTTGTATTCTACTATAACTATTTTTTATATTTCCTATTAATATTTTATTTGAAATAGCTATATATAAACTATTTTCTGTTCCATCATTTTCTTCTATTTCAACTTTTTCATTATTTAATTTTCTTAAATATTCTTCACATATAACTTTATTTTCTGGATATTTTTTAACTATTTCATCTAATTCTTTATTTTCTACTTCTTTTTTTATCTTCTTTAAATTATATCCAAATAATATTTTTAATAGAAATGCTACTAACCACAATGTTATTAATATTATTACATATTCCATCTCTTCTATCAATCCTTCCGTTTAAGGTACAAATTAAAATGAATAACTTATAAAATTCTCTTTAATCATAACAACTTTATTAGGTAGAAGTTACCATCTTATAAATTCATATTTCTTATTGCATTACATCTCTTATAGCTTCACCTATAATCTTATTTACATCTGCAATTACAATATTAAATTTTGTTTCAGCTTCGAAAAATTTTCTAGCTTCTTCTATTTCTATTAATTCAGCATATAATTGTTTCATTTTATTTAATTTTTCTTCATCTTCTTTTCCTGTTTGCATTTGTGTTATTTGTGCTTCATATCTCACCATTTCAAATTCGCCAATTTTCTTTTTTAATTCACGATTTAAATTTAAAGCTTCTTTTGCCATTTTATAATTAACATATTCTTCTGATTGTTTTATCTCTGATGCTAATCTATTTGCTGTATCATAAATATTCATATTTAATCTCATTCCTTTCTTGCTTCCACTATTGTCCTGTATATGGAATACATATATTTTTTCAACTTATACAGTTTCTTTTATTCATTTACAGTTTGCTCATTTACTGTTTCTTCATTTCCTTCTATTTGAACTTTTGCATTTGTTGGACATATATTTACAAATGTATTTCCATCATTTACTTTTATTTCATTTCCTTGTAAATCTTTATATACTGTTTTTTCATCTCTAGCATTTTTGGCACATTTTATTTTAATTGCTTTTCCATTTGTTATGTAATATCCGTCAAATGTTCCTATGTTTTTTAATCCTTGTCTTCCTTTGTTTTCTACATCTGATAAAGTATAATTATCACAAAGTGTTATTATTATATTTTTTGTTTCTACTGATTCTTTTGTTTCCCAATCAGTTTGTTCTTTTCCTCTTGCATATCTAACATATTTTTTACTATCTTCATCATATTTATATTTTACTGTTTGCAAATCTGAATGTGGTATAGTAATTTCATTAGCACTAATCCCATTTTCTAAATTCACTTCTTCTGCTGAATAATTTAACACACTCTTTTCCTTAGAAGTTGTTCTAAATTTTTTATTCTTAGCAGATTGTATTAATTTTTCTGTGCTTGTTACAGCATTATGTGGAGCAGCTTTATCTTTAACTCTCCAAAAAGTTGTACCATCTTCTGCTATTCCATTTATATCATTAATGCTATATTTCTTAATGTCACTTTGAGCTTGTGGGCTTTGACCAAAATGTACATAAATTGCATCATTTTCCATTGCATAATCTATAAAATAATGTCTTGCACTTCTAACTGGTCCAATTTTATCTAAGTCTTGACCTTTAAATAATGCCATTAACCTAGTTTCCCCACCTTCTACAACAATTTCATATACCATATATGCTTTATTTAATCCTGCTTGTGGCCATGCATCACTATGGTTGTCTATCATAACAGCGATTGGTCTTTCATTTCCTTTAAACACTTGTACTTCTTTTTCTTTTTTTTGCTCTTCTACTTTTGAAACTTCTGGTTCACTATTATTATTCTCTTTATCTTTTGATATTTTATAAGCTAATGCCCCTCCAGCTACTATAATTAGTATTACTAAAATTATAATTAATGCTTTTATTCCACCTTTTTCCATATGTTTTCCCCCTATTGGTTATTATCTCTTGTTATCTTTAGTTCTTGCAATATTTTTTCTTCTTTAGGTCTCATTATTTTTTTATCACATTCTTCAATATGGTCATATCCCATTAAATGATAAAATCCATGTACTATCATATAGCTTAATTCTCTTTCAAAACTATGCTCATATTCTCTTGCTTGTTCCTCAACTTTGTCTATTGATATTACAATATCACCTAACATATCTTCATGCATAAAATCTTGCAACTTGATTTTTTCTTCTAATTCTTCTTTTTCAAACATTGGAAACGATAAAACATCTGTTGCTTTATCTATATTTCTAAATTCTTTATTGATTCTTCGAATATTTTGTGGATTAGTTAATGTTATAGTTATAATTAACTTAGAATCTTCTATTTTTTCCTCTTTAAAACACTTTTCCAATACCTTTTTTATAATAGGTTCATATTTTGAGCTTTCTTCTATATCTTTATATATTATTTCATACATTTTTCTTTATTACTTACCTTTCCTGTATACATTCCTGATGATATAAATGAATTCTTTAATTCTCTCATTACTCCATAATCTATTAGTTTTCTCTTATAGTATTTTTCCAATTTAGAATAATCTGTTTTTCCTAAGTTTAATTTCTTCATATCATTCTTTATAAATAATATTTCTTTTTGTTTAATATATTCTATAAAGTCTGTTTCTTTTAATTTTGAAATTTCTTTATATTTATTCCAAAATACCTTGAATTCTTCCCTATCTTTTGTATTTTCCCAGTAAACTTTTGTTGATAATAATTTTATATTATAATCTTCTATTAGATTAATTAACATCGAATATGCTCTTTCTCTCTTTGTTGCAATTTTTGTATCTTGTACTAATATTCTTGCATCTTTAAGCAATTTTTCATAACATTGTGTTGCCACAATTAAAGGTAAGCTGTGTGTAAATAATTTTCTGCTTATACCTAGTAAAACTACATTTTTTTCGATATTGTCTTTTGTGTCTAATTTTCCAACTGTATATGTTTCATATTTTTCGTATTCCTTCATTACATCTTTTAAGCTATCATTATCATTTATTTGTATTTTTAATGGTAAAATATTTTGGATATAATCTTCTAATGTATGGAATATTTTTGTATATATCCATTCTTTTGTTGATTCATATACATTTGTTGTATCTGCTAATTTTATTGAATAATTTTTCAATATAGCTTTATACAACATATCCATTTTTGATACATAAAACTCGTTATATCTTTCTATTAATTTTTCTTTTCCATTTACTTTTATACCTTCATAGTCTAATTCTAATAAGTATTTTTGTTTTCTATTTTTGTATTCGATATATTCATTTTCTTTCAAGCTTGTAATTTCATAATATTTTGATAATGCATTTTTTTCAAATTCTGATGCTGTATTATTTTTTACCTTTTTATATATTGAGTCTAAAACATATTTATCTAGTGCTTCAAGGTATGCCTCATATGCAGTATCATATTTCTTTTCCATTTCTTCACCTGTATAATCTGCATTGCTTTTTTGATAATTTTCAAAAGCTTTCAATAAATTATTTCTTTTGATAGAAATTAACATTCCATTTATTCCAATTTTAGTTGGTATTAACATCTTTGTTAGTGTATTTGTTATTTTATTAAAAAATGTTTTATCTGCTCCTGTAATTCTTAAGCTTCTTTCTTCCATTTATATCATCCCTTCAAAATACAATTTTTTCATTAGTCCCTATGTTCTCAAGTACTTCATATGTAACATAAACATCCAATCCATTTTCATTTTCATATGTATTTATGTTTTTATTTACTATATTATCTTTATTCTCAATTTCATTATTTAATTCTTCTTCTAATTCCTTTATCCCTAGCATTTTAGCTTCTTCTTTATTGTATTTTTTTTGTACATTTTCTATCTCTTTATTTGTTGTTTTTACAATAGAAATTGGTAAATAAAAATCTGAAAATATTTTAAACTTATTTTCCGTTTCTATTGTATCATATATTTCGAATTTTGAAACCCCTTTGCCTAAATTTATTTTAAAATTATTAAATTTTATAGCATATTTTTCCTCTTGATTCCCTGTTTCTCTTTTTTCCGTAGTGTTGTACTCGATAAATTTATGTTTTGTATACCAAACTTTGGCTTGTATTTCTCCTTTTGCATGAACATATCTAATTCCTGTATATTTGCCTTCTACCCAACCGTTTATTAAGGTTTCTCCTTCATTTATTGTATCTCCAACTTTAACATTTGCCGTTCCATCTTGTGCACTTATTTTAGTAATGATTCCTGCTTTATCTGCAACAATACTGCAATATTCATTTTCATCTATTATATCTGGTTTTTCATCAGATTTTACTACTTTTACTATCGCATTTGTTCCTTTTAACTCAATTCCCATCCATGCAATATCATTTCTTTCTAGTCTTACCTTATTTATTACTTCTTTTGTATTTATCTCAGACTTTCGTTTTCCAACTGCCAAGCCAGATTGGTTTAAATTTTGCATTATATTTTCTAAATTATTTCCGTTTTCTTCTATTACTTCTATATTCCAAACATAATTAGAACTCATTACTATTAAAATTATTACAAGGATTAGAAATATTGCAAATATCTTTCTTTTTTTATATCTATTCAATATGAAAGGAAATCCTTTCTTCTTTTTAATTTTCAATTTACATTTAGTAGTTTTAGCAATTTTACATATCTTCTTAAAATCTTTAATTTTTATATTAAAGGCTAATCTAATCTCTTTTTCTTTCTTTATGTTCCATACAGGTATATTTTCTTTTCTACATATATTAATAAATCTTTCAATATAATATCCTTCAATATTAGTTCTTAAATATCCTGAAATGTAACTTTCTAGATTTTTAAATATCATAAATCTCTCCTTATCTCATGGTGATTTTTGGGGTCGTGATTTTGGGGTCGGAGACAAAAATCATTTTTCTCAACTAATTTTTTTATTCTATTTTTTAGTTGGAGTCTTATTTAACTTTGGGGAATTTTATAAATGATTTTTGTCTCCGACCCCAAAATCACGACCTCAAAATCATCCCCAAAAAGATCACCAACATCACTTTTAATCTATTGTTCTTTCTAATTCAAAACTCTCTATTTTCCCTGTTACTTTTATATCATCATCTGTCATATTTTCTAATTTTAAATTATATCCATTTATATTTACTATTCCAATATATGTGCTTATCCTCACAAAAAATTCTTCATATTCTAGTATTCCTTTATAATTTTCTATTACCATTTCATCAAATCCTAATATTGATATTTTTGGAGTATTGGAATATATTTCTTTTGGTAAATCTAGCATTTTGTCAATTTTATTTAATCTACTTGCCCTATTTTCATATCTTTTTTTCATTTTTATATCAAACCTTTCTTTTTAATCTATATATTGGATTGATTTTTTATTTCTTTCTATTTAGATTTTCCTTTTTATGATTACATTTCTTTTTGTGTTAATTTTCAAATTGGTCCAAGCTTTTAAATTCATATCCCATATTTCTTGCTTCCTTTATTATAGTGTCTAAAACATTTGTATTAGTTTTTGAATTGCCATGTAACAAAATGATTTCTCCATTATGAAAATTTTCTATAATTTTTCTCTTTGCCTCTTCTTCACTTGGCTGCTTCTTTTCGTTCCAATCTTGATAAGCAAATGACCACATTACATTTTTATATCCTAGTGAATTTGTTGTTTGTAAACTTCTTTCACTAAATTCTCCCTTTGGTGGTCTTATATATTTCATTTCATAATTAAAATTTTCATATATTGCTTGGTGTAATTGCATTACTTCTTTTTTTATTTCTTCATCAGATATTTCTGGAAGACATTTATGATTAACAGTATGGTTTCCAACTATATGTCCTTCTTTTATCATTCTTTCTACTAGCTCAGGTTCTGTATTAACATAATGTGCTGTTATGAAAAAAGTTGCTGGAACTTTGTTTTCTTTTAATGTATCTAGAATTTTACTTGTATATCCTGCCTCATATCCTTCATCAAATGTAAGATATAAGTATTTTTTACCTTTATTTCCTAGACAAATTCCATTGTTTTTTTCTAATATTTCTCTATTTTCTTTTCCAACATCTGGCTGCTCATGCATTTTATTTCTTGATATTCCCCATCCTATCTTTTTATTATTGCTAACATCATTACTTGATGTAGTTTGAGTAGTTTTCTTGTCTTCTATAAATGAAGAGGCTGTTAGAATTGTTATCATTATTACTAATATTCCTATTTTATAAATATTTTTTAGTTGTTTTTTTGTAATAATATTCATTGTTTTTTCCTCCTACTTTATCCTTTATATAAATATATATTTTTGTTTTTTAATTTTATGTATTTATTTTTTAAACCATTACTTTTAATGAAAAACTATTATCAATATTTTAGTCTCCATATTATGAAAAAAAGAAATACTAATTTATTAATATCTCTAAAATACCATTTTTATATTTGTGGAAATAATTTTCTACATAAACAAGTTCAGAAAAATATTCTTTATTTTAATAATATGTAAAATTTCATTTCTTTTATGCACTTATAGCATCTCTTATTGTATTTTTATCTTTAACTAGAACTAATCATTCACTTTCATTGACAATTTATGGATAATTTTGTAAATTAAGTCTTGACAATATTCATTTTTTAGAATATATTGTAGTTGATTTTGGAAAATTTAGGTAATTTCTATTTTATTGTCGAAATTACCGTTTTTAACGATAGTAAATATATTTAAGGGGTGTATTTTATGTTAAATTTCGCAATTTGCGATGATAATTTAAATATTTTAAATAAGTTGGCAACTTTATTAAATGAAATTTTTTTAAAAAACGATTTTGAAGCTCAAATCACTTTTAAATCTGATGATGTTGAAGCTTTATTGAATCATTTTGATGAAGAAAGAATTGATGTTCTTCTATTAGATATAAATTTAAAATCTGATAAATCTGGTCTAGATCTAGCTGAAGAAATTAGAAAGAAAAATAAAGATGTTTATCTTATATTTACTACTGCTCACTTAGAATATGCTATGGTTGCATATAAATATAAAACTTTTGATTACTTGCCTAAACCAGTAACTCTTGACAGATTAGAAGATACTGTTAAGAGATTATTTGAAGATGTCTATGGATTACCAAAAAAATATATTAAAATTGACAATAAAAATACTTTAGTCGATGAATCTGCAATTCAATATATTTACAGAGATGGTATGAAATTAATTTTTCATACCTCTTCTTGTAACTATGAAACTTATAGTTCATTTAATAAAATGGCTGATAGCTTACCAGAAACTTTTATTAGATGCCATAAGTCTTATATAGTGAACATTAATAATATAAAAAGTATTGATCCAGTAACTTTAACTGTTTATTTTGATAATAACAATTGTTGTTATATTGGACCAAAATTTAAAAATGAATTTTTGGAGGTTATAAAAGATTATGGAATTAATAAATAATATATGGTCAACTCTTAACACACCTAGTATAGTGAATACTATGATTTTTTCTTTACCATTAGCTTTCATAGAATTCTATTTATTTATGAAAATCTTCCTGGTATTCTTGGACATAAAATCATCTAGAAAACAACAATTATTATATACCTTCTTAGCAGGTACTTTTACTATATTAAGTAAGCTTTTTCTTCCTGCACCTTACAATGTTTTCCTAAATTATTTATTGTTGTTTTTAGTTGCTAAAATAGTATTTCATATTACTACTTTAAAAGCATTCATTGGTACTGTAATATCTTTTGCTACATATAGTATTATAAGTGCATTAATATTAAATTCATTTTTAACATTGCTACATATATCTTCTGAAACACTATCAACAACACCTATATATACAATTGGATATTCTATAACACTTTATCTTTTTGTTTTTTTAACTATATGCATTTTAAAACTTACTAAGTTTAAAATAACTTTCTTTAATGATATTAGTTTAAAAAATAAAAGAATAATTACTCTAAATTTTATATTTGCAATTATAACTTTAGCAATTCAAAGTTTCATTGAAGGATATTATATAGATAATATTCCTATATTTATTACTTTTTTAAGTTTTCTTTCATTAATTTCTTACTTAGGAATTAGTATATTTAGTTTAACTAAAACTATAAACTTAAGTGAAACTACAAAAAAATTACAAACAGCAGAAGAATATAATAAAACATTAAAAATTTTGCATGACAATGTTAGAGGTTTTAAACATGATTTCGATAATATTGTTACTACTATAGGTGGCTATGTAAAAACAAATGATATGGATGGATTACGAAAATATTATTTACAATTAGAAGGTGATTGTCAAAAAGTTAGTAATTTATATATATTAAATCCAGAAATAATTAATAATCCAGGTATATATAATTTATTAACAACAAAATATAGAGAAGCTGATAGCAAAAATATCAAAGTAAATATGTCTTTATTACTTGATTTAAATGATTTAAAAATGAAAATTTATGAGTTCGCAAGAATTTTAGGTATATTATTAGATAATGCTATTGAAGCTAGTGAAGAATGTGATAATAAAATAATTAATATTGTTTTTAGAGATGATTTTAGAAAACATAGACAATTAATCAGTATTGAAAATACATACAAAAACAAAAATGTTGATACTGTAAAAATATTTGGAAAAGGTGTATCAGAAAAAGAAAATCATACAGGATTAGGACTATGGGAAGTTAATAAAATTTTAAAAAGCAATACAAATGTCTCTATTTTTACAACAAAAAGTGATAAATACTTCTGTCAGCAATTAGAAATTTATTATTAAAAATAGTTTTAAAAACCTCTATTCATTAAAAAATAAGGAAGAGGTTTTTATTTTATATCATATTATTTATATCTACAAGTAAATATATCATTTAATTAATATTATTACTTAAATTTAAACTAAAACACTATGTTAAAAGAGGATTTCAATTTTAGAAATCCTCTTTTACTGATTGATTATAAATAACTTTTTCAATAACAAAATACTTTGTCAAATTCTAATCTTTTTTTATTAATGATGCTGGCATTTTTGGTTGATGATATACACATGCTCCCCAGCAAGTAGTATTAGTGATTTTAGCATATTTTTCAGCTAATTTACTTAACATTTTTAACATAACAAATTCCTCCTTTTATATTATTTAATTTATTTTTAAAACAAATTAACTTAAACCATAAACTTCATATCCATACTTATTTTTAGTTATTTTATATGCTAACTTAGTTATATTTATTGTTTGCAATAAATTACCAAAAATTAAAATATTTGAAATTATATTATTTTTTATAAATAAGCTAGCTACCATCCCAATTGTAAAAGTTAGATATGCCATTATTTGTTTCTTTCTTCTTTCTTTCCTTGATAATATCGGAACATTTTCTGTATCAGCTGGAGCATACAATTTTATCATTATCATTCCAAATATCCAGACTCCTGCTACTAATAAATATTTTATTGTCTCCTCTAATACTATAGTTTTACTTAAAAATCCTATTCCACAATAAAATATAGTAGTTCCAATTAAACACCCTATATGTGTTTTTAAGTGAACCCCCCCAGAAGCTCCTCTATATGGCGATAAAACAATAAACATAAATACTACTTCTTTTAATACTCCTAATAACCAAGAAATAAAAAATAATAAAAATATTTTTGGTATCTCTCCTATTATATTTTGTAGTCCATAATTTATTACTTCAGCTCTTTCTTCATCTATCTCCGGCATTTCTTTTTGTATCTTTTTTGTTAAAAATGTACATATCTTGTCTATCATTTTTTTCACCTCAATTCTTAACTATTCTGATTCTATCAATAAATTTTAAAATTGTATTACTTATTTTATAAAAGCTCCTAATTTACATATCAAAACTTTTTATTTATATTTTTATAAAATTTTCATTTTACAAAATATTTTTTCACAAATCATATTTATATAATTGTTATTTTTTATAAATATATCTATATAAAAAATAACAGTCTACTTACATAAACTTGTAACTAAACTGTTATTTTATTATTTTTCTTTTAATATACACCATGTTCCAATGCTATCAGGAAAATCTGTAAATTCCATTTTTTCCTTTGTAATTGGATGTATAATTGTTAACTTATATGCCCAAAGAGCAATCTGTTTACCTTGCCCCCTTGTCCCATATTTTTGATCTCCAAATATGCTATGATTAAAATTTGCCAATTGTACTCGTATTTGATGATGTCTTCCTGTATGTAAATTTATTTTTACCAAACTTAAATTTTTTACATTATTATATTTTAAAACTTCATAATCCAAGTTTGCTAGTTTTGCATTCTTTTTTTCTTTTTTTACTACTTTACTTATATTATTTCTTTCATCTTTATATAAATAATCTGTTACACTTCCTTTTTTTTGTTCAAATTTGCCATCAACTACTGCTAAATATTCTTTCTTAAATATTTTTTCTCTTACTTGATTACTAAGTCTAGATGCAGCCTTTGATGTCTTTGCAAAAATCATTATTCCCCCCACTGGTCTATCAAGTCTATGTACTAATCCTAAATATACATTTCCTGGTTTATTATATTTTTCTTTTATATAGTCTTTTACAATTGTTAGCATATCAATATCGCCTGTTTTATCTGATTGAGATGGTATATTAGGCTTTTTTTCTACAACTATTATATGATTATCTTCATATATTATTTTTAATTCTTGCATTTTTTCTCCCATCTTCCATATATTCCACATGGTAATATAAGTTTTGAATTTTCCATTGGTAGGCCTATTTCTCCTGCATCAATTTCTCCTCTATATTTTTTATCAATAACCATATTTAATATATTTTTTAATACTTGACTTGAAATTCCTGTTGTATATGAGTTTATTAAGAAAAATAATGGATCATCTGATAACACATTTGAACATAATTCAACCAAATCATATATATTATTTTCAAACTGCCATACTTCTCCTTTTGCACCTCTTCCATAAGAAGGTGGATCCATAATTATTGCATCATATTTATTTCCTCTTCTAATTTCCCTGTTTACAAACTTAACAACATCATCTATTATAAATCTAACAGATCTATCTTGTAACCCTGAAGATATTACATTTTCTTTAGCCCAGGTTGTCATTCCTTTAGAACTATCAACATGACAAACAGATGCGCCTGCTGATAAACAAGCAACAGTTGCTCCACCTGTGTATGCAAATAAATTTAATACTTTTACTTCTTTCTTATTTTTCTTTTCTTTTTGTATTTTCTCTATCATCCAGTCCCAGTTAACTGCTTGTTCTGGAAATAGTCCTGTATGTTTAAATCCCATTGGTTTTATATTAAATATCAATTTTTTATACTTTACCTGCCATTGTTTCGGCATTTTCTTTTTAAATTCCCATGCGCCTCCACCTGTTTTACTTCTATGATATTCTGCATTTATTTCTTTCCATTTACTTGGAAAGCTTTTGCTTTTCCAAATAATTTGAGGATCTGGTCTTGACAAAACCACTTCTCCCCATCTTTCCAATTTTTGACCATCAGCCATATCTAATATTTTATAATCTTTCCATTCACTTGCTAATCTCATACTCTCCTTGTAGTTAAAATACTACTCTCCTTCCAATTTTTATTAATCCTCATTTTCTTTATATATTATATATTAGTATTTTAACATAATTTTAATTAAAAACCAAGCTTTTATTATTTTAAGTCTTACATTTTTCTCTATAAATATTACCATTCACAATTTAATATAACTTCTGTAATAAATTCATAAAATTATACACCATTACTATATTTATTGTTGAAAATACAATTAAAGTTATAATAGCTATTGATATCCATTTATGTCTTTTTATTTTATCTTTCATTTTACATAAAATTTCATTACCCATAATTTTCATTTTTTTTACTTCTGCTCTCCCATTTACTTTTAAGATATTTTCATTTGTATATTGCATAATACATCCCTCCCATTATATGTATATGCTATTATCTTACTATTATGACAAAAAAGAAGAATTACTTTTAAAGTATTAATAAATTTACATAGATTTTTGCTATTGTAAATAAAATACTTATTTGTAATTCTCCTCATTTTTTAATTTTCTTCAGTTTTCTTATGTGTTTTCTTGGCAATCAAATATGTTACACATATTCCTGCTGTAATTCCTGACAAAACTAAGCATATCATCATTCCCCATGACCATGTGCCATAGAATTGCTTATAAATACTTATTATTTTGTCAACATTGCAAGCTGCTCCTAAAATTATTAATGCCATTGTAAAAATAACCACTAACATTAACATAAAAACAATTAATTTCCGAATTCTCCTAAATAATTTTTTCATGTTTTTTACCTCCTATATGAGCTTTTGCTATTTACCCTATAATTATACTATATTGTTGACAATTTTGCAACTTTATGTATATCATCATTTTTTATTGATATTTTCAATATTACATGATATACTTTTTTATGATTCAAAGAATATTCTTTTATACTTTTATCAACAAGGAGGTATCATCATGAACAAAAAAGTATTAGTATCTATTTTGGCTATTTCTTCTATAGGACTCGCCTATACTTTATTTAAGAAATTTCATAGCCAAAAGATCAATCAAATTATTCCTGCTAGCTCTGTATATAGAGCTATATGGGATACTCAAAATTCATATAAATAATCTGTAGAATCTTTATGAAATTTAAAATTTGAGAAGAAAATCTAGTTGTAAATTACTGGATTTTCTTTTTTATTATAAGAAAAATCAACTTTTTATCTTTACCCTATATAATATTTTTCCGTATACATCAAGTAAAAGTTACCTTTAAAAAGAATTGAAATAGCTTTACTAGTTTAGCTTCGCTACTTTTCTTATTTTATGACATCGATACATTATAAAAAGTAATTTTATATATCTTTACTGCTAGTTATTAACTAGTTACTTAATTTCTTTAATATTTTCAGCAATGTCCTTTGTTATTCCTTTTACACTAATTAATTCCTCAACTGTTGCTTCCTTAATTTTTGATACACTCCCAAATTTCTTTAATAACTCTCTTTTTCTTTTTTCTCCAATTCCTGCAATATCATCTAATTCAGATTTTGTTGTGGCTTTATCTCTTAGTTTTCTATGATATGTTATTGCAGTATCATGAACTGTATCTTGAAATTTTGTAATTAAGTTCATAAGAGCTTCTGATATTTCTAGTTCTTCTCTATTTTCATTCATCAAAGCTCTTGTTTGGTGTTTATCATTTTTTACCATTCCATATACTGCTATATTTACTCCATCATTTTTATATTTTTCAGTTGCTCTTTTTGTAGCTTTTATTTGTGTTATTCCTCCATCTGCAAATATTACATCGGGTAATCGTCCAAATCCCCCATTTGCATCTTCAATAGAATGTTTAATCCTTCTTGTTATAACCTCTTCCATACATTTAGGGTCATCTTGCCCATAAACTGTTTTTATTTTAAATCTTCTTGATAAATTTTTCTTGATTACTCCATCTTGCATTACACACATTGCCGCTACCATATACTCTCCTGATATATTTGATATATCATATGTTTCTATTTTTCTTGGAAGTTTATCTAATTTTAATACATTTTTTAATTCTATTAATATTTCACTTTTATCTTTTTCTTTATTTTGTAATGTAACTTTTGCATTATTTTCTGCCATTTCAACAAATCTTAATTTTTCGCCTTTTTTAGGTGTTTTTATTTCCACCTTTTTTCCTAATTCTGTTGATAGCCATTGTTCAATTGCTTCTTTATCTTCTATTTCTTCTTTTATCATTATTTTACTTGGGATATTTGGATTATCAAAATAGTATTGTTTTATAAATCCTGATAATATTTCCTTATCTTCCATATCTTTTAAGTCTTTATAGAAGTAATGTTCTCTACCTATCATTTTACTTCCTCTAACAAAAAATATTTCTATACATAGTTCTAATTCTGTTTTTGCCAGTCCTATTACATCTATATTATTTTCTGAAATATTTGATACTTTTTGCTTTGTTGATACCCTTTCTATTGCTTGAATTTTATCTCGTAAATATGCTGCTTTTTCATAATCCATTTTTTCTGCTGCTGTTTTCATTTGTTCTTGTATTTCTCTTATAATTTTACTTGTCTTTCCTTCAAGTAAATCTATTATTTCATTTATTTGTTCTCTATACTCCTCTTTATTAACATTTCCCATGCATGGAGCTAAACATCGATTTATATGATAGTTTAAACATGGTCTTGTTCTATCTTTTAGTACTCTACATTGATGTATTTTATATCTTTCTTTTATAAAATCTAACATCTCTTTTGCTGATCCTGGATTTGCATATGGACCAAAATATTTTGAACCATCATTTATTATTCTTCTTGTGTAATATACTCCTGGATAGTCTGATTTTACATCTATTTTTATATATGGATATGTTTTGTCATCTTTCAATAACACATTAAATTTAGGTCTATTTTTCTTAATTAAATTACATTCTAATATAAGAGCTTCTGCTTCATTATCAACAACTATATATTCAAAGTGGTCTATCAAACTTACCATTTTTTCTATTCTTGCAGTTTTATTGTTTTTTCTAAAATATTGTCTTACTCTATTTCTTAATGATACTGCTTTACCTACATATATAATATTATCCTCTTTATCTCTCATAACATATACACCAGGTTTTGATGGCAATTTTTTTAGTTCTTCTTCTATATTGAACATTTTAATTCCTCTTCTTTATTTTTATTATAAAATTATTATACTAAAATCATAATTTTATGTCAAATGGATTTTTCTCCTTCTATTAAATAATAAACTGCTATTTTACCCTATGATCTTAATCTTTAAAACTTTCATATTATTTCCTATACAAAAAAACTAACCAACTTAAAATATTAGTTTAATTATATACAATGATTTATACATTCTATAGAATTTACTTCATTTAAATTGATCAGTTTTCTTCTACTATTTAGTTTTCTTGTTTTGGTTCAATATCGTTTGGATACTGCCACTCAAAAAATTCCTTAGATAACATTTGGGCCATTTTCAAGTCTTTATACTTTAGTTTTCTTTTTGGAAGTGTATTTATAATCTGTGAAAATATAATTAGTATACTATATATTGGAAATTGTAATATATCTATTGCAAAAGATATTATTATAAAAATTTCTACTAAAAATATAGTTGAAATTATTAATTCTGTTTTATTATATACTATCATCTTACTAATAATATCAAAATTTTCTAATATATTAATTGAGGCTAACATTACTATAATATTAGAAATAAATGATGCCATACCTTCTTCAAATGCAAAATCACCGTATAATCCACCACATTCTAAACTGAATCTGCTAGCTTTTTTCAGTTCCTTTACACTTTTAGGATAAGTTTGATATTTTTCAATATAATTACACATCATATGTTCTGCTGAATGTTTTCCTCTTTCTTCAACTTTCTTTCTTTCATCCATGAAAAACATTATATACTCACATAACATTATAAATAATATTGGTATTAATGCTATAATTAATAATATTTTAAATCCTAATATTATATAATCCACAAAGTTAAAAGCAAAATTAATTAATATGTTATCAATCATTATAGATAATAATAAGATAAATATAAACTGTTTGATATATTTATTTTTTAACATTGGTATTGAAAATACAAAAAACAAAATTATATTTAAAAATATGAGGATACCCATTTCTTCTTTGATTTGTATTAAATTACCAAATGCTACATTATTAGTAAATAGCCATAATATATATATATAATTACATATTAAAAAATATTGAATGACTTTTACTTTTTCTTTACTCCGAAAACTACTACTTGACTCTTTGTTATAAAATATATTTTCTTTTTCAAAAAATATATTTATATCTCCTCCTTGATTTTCAGCAACCAAATGATAATCATCTGTATCAGAATTTGAATAGACTATTATCCGTTTTCTTGTTGCTTCTGCGTAATCTACAATTTTTTTTTCTTTTTTCCGCATTTTTTTGAACCTCCTAATATTTTTGTGCAACTTATTATAATACAAATTAAATATTATGTCAAATAGTTATATATAATAACTATAATAAATTTTTATAATAGACTTGCTCATTTTCCTATTTTATTGTAATATAATACAGTAAGATTAATGTCATGCAAGTTAAAATAGTTTTAGAAAGGAGTTTTAATTAAGTTTAGCGCCTGAACACAAGCTTTTATTGTGTTGACGAGGTTCAAAGTTATCGAATTTTCGGCGGATGCTTTGATGGCTTACTTATAGTCATTAGTATTATACAAAAAATTGTAGTGATACAATAACAAAAGATAATACACATAAGTTTTATTTGCATGCCTTAATTCCAAAATATTTAGGAGGTTTATTATGTGTGGAATTGTAGGTTATATAGGAAAACAAAAAGCTAGTCCAATTTTAATTAATGGACTTATTAGATTAGAATATAGAGGTTATGATTCAGCTGGTATTTCAACTATTGAATCTAACGGTCTATCAATTATGAAAAATAAAGGAAGAGTAAAAAACTTATATGATTTAGAGGGTATTGATAAATTAGAAGGAACTATTGGTATAGCTCATACTAGATGGGCAACTCATGGAAAGCCATCAAAAGAAAATGCTCACCCTCATCAAGATAATTCAAAAACTTTTAGTGTTGTACACAATGGAATTGTTGAAAATTATAATGATTTAAGAAAATTTTTAACTGATAATGGATATAATTTTCTTTCAGAAACAGATACTGAAATAATACCAAATTTAATTGATTTTTATTATAAAAAAGATAATAAAAACACCAATATAAATAAATTTTTAACAGCAGTAAAAAATGCTTGTTCAGATTTAAAAGGAAGTTTTGCACTAGAAATTATATGCAAAGACTTTCCAGATAATATGATTGTAGTTAGAAAAGATAGTCCTTTAGTAATAGGAAAAGGTGATGGGGAAAATTATATTTCTTCTGATATTCCTGCTATATTATCTTTTACTAGAAATTTCTATTTATTAAATGATTACGAATTTTCACTACTTTCAAGAGATGATATTAAATTTTATGATAAAAATTTAAATCCAATAGATAAAAAGACAAAAACTATTGAATGGGATGCTACAAGTAGTGAAAAAAATGGTTTTGATGATTTTATGTTAAAAGAAATTTATGAACAACCCACCTCAATTAGAGAAACTATTGGCTCAAAATTTAGTGAAAACTCTAAATGTGAATTTGAAGAATTAAATTTCTCAAAAGAATATTTAAGTAGTATTAATAAAATATATATAGTAGCTTGTGGAACTGCAATGCATGCTGGATTAGTTGCCAAAAATGCTATAGAAAAACTATGCAAAATAAATACAGAAGTTGATATTGCTTCTGAATTTAGATATAGAGAGCCTTTAATTGATAGTAAAACGTTGTGCATTTTCATTTCACAATCAGGTGAAACTGCTGATACTATTGCTGCTTTAAAATTATCTAAACAAAAAGGTGCAAAAACTATTGCCATTTCTAATGTTATAGGAAGTTCAATAACTAGAGAATCAGACTACTCTTTATATACACATGCAGGTCCAGAAATAGCTGTTGCTTCAACTAAAGCATATACTTCTCAAGTAATATTATTAGTAATTCTTGCAATTTACTTTGCTGAAATCTTAGGAATTGAAGAAAAAGCTCTAACTAATTTAAAGAAAGAAATCTTAGAATTACCAAAAAAAATTGAGGAAACTTTATCAGTTTCTGAAAGTGTAAAAAATATTGCAAAAACTATATTTCAAGAAAAAGATATATTCTTTTTAGGAAGGGGAATTGATGAAGCAGTCGCAAGAGAAGGTTGTTTGAAGTTAAAAGAAATTTCTTATATCCACTCTGAAAGCTATCCAGCTGGAGAATTAAAACATGGGCCTATCGCTTTAATTGAAAATGGAGTTACTGTTATTGGAATATTAACAGATTCTAATTTAGTTGAAAAATCTATTAGCAATCTTCAAGAAGTAATTACCCGTGGAGCAAAAACATTAGTTATCACTAATCAAAAATCAAATAAGGATTTATTTGATTTTGTTATTGAAATACCTGAAACTAATAGCTTTGTTTCACCAATATTATCTATTATTCCTTTACAATTACTTTCTTATTACATTTCAAAAGAAAAAGGATTAGATGTTGATAAACCTAGAAATCTAGCAAAATCAGTAACTGTAGAATAGAAAATAATTTTGGGGTCGGAGTGAAAAATCACTCCGACCCCAAAATCATCTTTTTTTCTTTCTCTTGCTGATTTTTGCCTCCGACCCCAAAATCACGCCCCAAAAATCACAAAATCATTATAAACTTATTGTATCAACAATTTTATTATAACTATTAATACTGCTCCTGGTATTCCTAATAGTCCAACTATTATACTTGTAAAAATATTTAAACCAATATGAAAATTATACATACTCCCTATCAAATTAATTATATATATACTAATTCCTCCTAAAATGGAGTTAAAAACTAATTTAAGTATTTTCTTTATTGGTACTATAAATATCCTACCAAAAAGAAATATAAAGCATATACATGCTAAATATGTTAATATATTAAAGCTCATAAATCCCTCCCCACATAAAAATAATAATCATTAGTTATTATCATTTTTATGTTTGAAATAGGACATATATTACTTTTCTAACTCACTTCCTCATTATCTTCTAAATACAGATATTTCATTTCTCCTATCATATCAACTGCAATTCCTTTTGTTTTTGCAAGTTTTATCAAGTAATTTAATTTTGCTTGATTTGCTTTCATTTGATAAATATAATAATCTATCAAATCATCATTTGCAAATTCATAATTTATATCAGCAGTTTTTATTTCTTCTTTAGTTAATATAATATTTCTTATTAATTCAATTTCTTTTTGAATCTCTGTTTTAGTTACTATTTCCTGTTCTTTTAAATATTCTTGTCCATAATTCATTCACATTTACCTCTTTCCAATTTTTGTATTATTATATTCTCTTTTGATATTTTTATACATAGCTTTTTTATTTTCTCATTTCCTTATTTTCTAAACATCTTATAGTTTAAATTATTTTATTGCTACATATAAAATTATTTTTTTCTTTTACCATATATATAATTTTTCGTATATAACCAGTAAAATTAATATTTTAAAAAAAACTGTAATAAGTTTGCTTATTTAGATTCAATCTTTTCTTACAAATTTCCCTAAAAGACTTGTTTTTTTCGCTATTTTATAAGATAATATATATGTATAGATTTGTTTTTGAAAGGATAATTTTAATGAAAATAATAGACAAATTTTTAAAAAAATTAAATACAAGTAGAAATACTTTTGCAACATATATATTAACTTTAATTACCATATATTTAGTAGTTGATAGATTAGTTGAAATGCTATTAATGATATTTACAGGAGTTTCTTATTCATATTGGGGACCTATTCAATATACTTTTGCACTTGCTTGTCCTATTTTTGCATTCCTATTTTCTGGTTCTTCAGAATTTACAGGATCTAAAAATAAAAAGGTTTCAGTTTTCTATGTATTCACAATAGCATTATATATAATAGCACTTTCTATGTTTACTCAATGGCTTAATATGGGTGTTTGGTTATTAATGCTTTCAGTACCAAATTATGTAGAAATTATAACTGACTTTGCTGATGTAGTTAGACCTGCTTTTATAAGTATTTCACTATTTTTGCCACTTGCTACATTTTTTCCATTTTTCAAAGGTCTATATTTTGGTGTAAATGATAACCTTGATCAAGTTCGTTCAATTTGGGATTATGGTGGAATTGATTTATCTGATAAAACTAAAAATCGTGGAACTTACACTTGTGAAGTTTATTTATGTTCAGATGATGAAACAGGAAAAAACATAACAATTCCTGAAGCTTCTAGATATCAATCATTATTTGTATGTGGTGGTTCTGGAAGTGGGAAAACATCTTTAGTATTTGAACCTCTTATTGCTAGAGATATTGAAAGAAAATATTTCTTTAGGGAAGTTTCTAAAGAAATGGGAATAACTGCTTTAAAAACTCATATTGCATATCTAGATAAACCTTATAATAATGAGTATCTAAATAAAAATTTCAGATTAAACATGTTGCATCCAGTTGAAGGAAAAGAAGAAGTTTATAATGCTTATATGAAAAAACTTATTTTAGGAAAAGAAAATGGAAATAATATTTATAAAAATTTAGGATTAACTGCAATGTCACCTGATTATGAGTTAATTCAACATATGCAAGATGTTTGTGAAAATTATGGTTTTGAATATAATATAATTGACCCTAATAATTCAAATTCGATTGGATTAAATCCATTTATTTATGATGACCCAACAAAAATAGCTTTAACAATTTCATCAACATTAAAAACAATGTTTGTTAATTCACATGAATCAGAAGAAATCTTTAGAGAAGATTTTACTATACAAGCAATTGAAAATTTAGCTATAATATTAAAAGAAATGTATCCTAGAATGAATGAGGGTTCATTACCTAATATGTATGATATGTTAAAAATGTTTACCAATTTTGACTTAATCGAAAAAATGTGTGAAATATTAGCCCATGAAGAAGATTTAAAAGAAAAATATGCTGTTCAACTTGCATATTTTAGAAAACATTTCTATAAAAACTCTTCAAGTAAAGAACAAACTGAAAAATATATTACACCTGCAATTGCACAACTAGACAATATCCTTAGAATTCCTGGAGTAAAATCAATTTTGTGTAACAGGCATAACAATATAAATTTTGACGATTGCTTAAAAAATGGTGAAATAACATTTATTTGTACAAGACGAGGAGATTTAGGAGCTTCAGCTCATAAGGCATTCGGATTATTCTTCTTAATTTCAATGCAAAATGCTGTTTTAAGAAGACCTGGAACAGAAAATACTAGAGTTCCAAACTTCTTATATATAGATGAATTTCCAGATTTTATTTGTAAAGCTACTGAAGCAATATTTACAATGTATAGAAAATATAAAGTAGGAACTGTTATTTCAGCACAAAACTTAGCACAATTAAGTGACTCACCTGAAAAAGCTAGTCAAAGAAACACTCTTCTAGCTAACTGTGCTAATAAAATATTCACTGGAAATGGAGTTATTGAAGAACTTGACTGGTGGTCTTCTGAATTTGGTAAGAAAAGAGAATGGACTTTTGGAAATACAATAGATTTTAAAACAGGAGAATATGAATCAAAACATGGAAATGTAAAATGGGCATTTGTAGATTATTTCTCTTCTGGAAAATTACAAGGTTCTCTTACAGATAAAAAATGTGCTTATAAAGTAAAAGATTTAGGTGGTAAATTCTTAGTTGGCCTTGGTAAATTTAATTACCTAGAAGCTAAATATAAAGAACGTCAAAAAATAAAATTATTTGATTTTGGTAAATACTCTGATGGTGTTACTACTGCTACTGAAGATGATAATGATATAAGAAGAAAAAAATTCGATATAAAAAATCTTGATTTTACTGATGAAAGAAATGAAATTGACCCTATTCAAACTGATACAACAGATTCAAAATTCTTATTTGATAATGACAATGCTGTAATAGTTAACTTGAAAAAAGGAAATCCAAATAATTAAAATTTTATAATAAAAACTATCGATTGATAGTTTTTTATTTTTCTCATTTATATACATAATTTGGACAAATAAGGAATAAATAAAACAACACATCTTTGCTTTTGGTCGGCAGATGTGTTGTTTTCTCCTATATTACTTGTAAATTAAAAATCTGTAATACAATTCCTGAAACTACACCAATTACATATAACAATAAAGTAATCTTTATATTTTCTTTTATTCCTTTATTAGTCTTAAATAATACTGCTAGTCCTACTCCAGCTCCTACTAATAAACCTGAAATCATGGTAGCTGCTGTAATCATATTTTCTAAATACATTTGTGTTATTAATACAGAAGAAGCACAGTTTGGTATTAAACCTATTAATCCTGCTATCATTGGACCTAATATTGGTCTATTTAGCATAAATCCTGCTATTGTTTCCTCTCCTATAAAATATATTGCTAAATTAATAACTGATGTTATTATTAAAATAAATAAAAATATGCTAACAGTATGTTTAGTTGCTGATTTTACAATTCCATGTTCACAATCACAATGTTCTTTTTCGCATAAATCTACTATTTTTTCCTCTTCTTCTTTTCCCTTATTTTTTAGTCTAATAACAAAATCTATTATAAATCCTGCTATCATTCCTATTAATAATTTTATTCCTAAAATCTTTAATATAACCCAAATTGAAACTCCCTCTGATATAAATATCGGTAACATTTCATCAGAAGTAGATAAATATACTGCTATTAAAGTTCCTAATGTAATGACTCTTGCTGAGTATAGATTAGTTGCTGATACCGAAAATCCACATTGTGGAAATACTCCTAAAACACTTCCTATTAATGGTCCAAATTTTCCTGATTTTTTTATTGTATTTTTCGTTTTCTCTTTAGTCTTGTGTTCTATATATTCCATTATTAAATATGTTAAAAACAAAAATGGAATTAATTTTATACTATCTATTATTGCATCTTGAAAGACTTCTAACATTTTTTATTTTGTATAACCAATTATATAGAAATATTAATCTATTTAATTGATTAATCCCTCCTATTCTTTTTCTTTAGCAATAATATTATCATATTATTAAGAGTTTTGCAACATTTCTACTCTTAATAAAAAATATCGCAAAACTCTTCTATAATTCTTAATTTATTCATTTATTTAGTTCTTATATTTTATCTTCTCCTATACCTACCACAAATACATCCCGTTCTTCCATTATTATTAGAATTTGGTATTACATTTATTCTTGTGTCTACTATATCATCATTTCTACAAGAACAATCACCATTTCTTACTCTTATAACACCATTTATAATATTAGTGTTTTGACAACTACAATTCCAATTTCCTGTTTCTTGACAATTGCCATTTGAATTTATTGTTAATAAGTCATTTCTTCCATCATCCATATTACAACAATTTGAATTATTTCCACATCTACTATTTATAGTTAATAAATCACCATTATTATTTCTGTTACAAGCACTATTTATTGTCAGTAAATTTCCATTATTATTTCGGTTGCAATTACTACTTATTGTTAATAAATTCCCATTATTACTTTGATTACAATTACTGCTTATTGTTAATAATTCATTAGAGTTTCCCATCTCATTACAATTATCATTTCTTCTATCACAACAATTATTTCTTTCTCTTCTTCTACATTCATTACTATTTTCTCTGAGCCACTTACATATTAAACATGTAATAAATGCCGTTATATAACTTATTATTGCATATATAATAGTAATAACTAAAATAATTAAATTATTAACTATAAAGGCTAATAACAGACCAATTACAAATATTATCGATGCAACTAGTATTGGATTTTTTAAAATTTTTTGTAAAGCTATAGATATAATAATAACTGCTAGTGGAAATGCAAAAAATATAAGTAAAAATTCCATAATTTTTCTCCTTTTCTTTTTACTTTATTTTATGCATTTTTCTTATATATGGTTAACGAAAAATTTAATTATATTCAACTTTTAATAGATATAACCCCTGTGGTGGCATTGTTTTTCCTGCATTTTCTCTTTTTTCTGATTTTATTATTTCTTTTATTTCTTGTGGCTTAATTTTTCCTGTTCCTACTTCTACTAATGTTCCTACTATTATTCTGACCATGTTATATAAAAAACCATTACCTGTTAATTCTATATATATCTTATTATCTTCCTTTTCAATAACCTCTGCTTTATAAATCGTTCTTACACTGCTTTTACTACTTGTACCACTGGCTTTAAAGGCTTTGAAATCGTGTTCTCCTTCAAAGTATTTTATTGCTTCTTTCATTTTTTCTATGTCTAATTTCATAGGAATATGTGTTTCAAAATTCCTATAAATTGCCGTACCATATTCTGAATTATTTATAATATATCTATATGTTTTTCTTTTACAACTTAATCTACTATGAAATCTTTCATCTACCTCTTCTGCCGATTTTATTATTATTGATTTTTTTAAATTAGAGTTAATAGCTATTGGGAATTTTTCTATTGGAATATTAGAATTTGTTTTAAAATTAGCAACTTGTCCAATAGCATGCACTCCTGCATCTGTTCTTCCTGATGCCATTAAATCTACTTTTTCGCCTGTTATCCTTTCTATTGCCTGTTCTATTGTTCCTTGAATATTCAATTTGTTTGGTTGTTTTTGCCAACCGTTAAAGTCTTTTCCATCATATTCTATGGTTAATCTTATATTTCTCACTTTTTCCTCACTTAACATTTATTTTTAACTAGAATTTTTATAAAATTTTAGGTCACTCCTTGTATATAGAGCAACCTATCTTAATTTTTATTACTACACATTTTTATTATCGTTTTCTTTTGTATTTTCTTTATCATTTGCAGAATTTCTTAAGTTTTCTCTTATTTGCATTATTTTATTTTTTCTTTCTTTCTTTTCTACTGCAAATCTTTTTGTCACTACATTACTAATTAATATTTTCTTTAATGTATCTTCTCTAACATCTGCTATTAAAGTACCATCTTTTGCAATAGATATTTTTCCTGTTTCTTCTGAAACTACTACTACTATACTATCTGATTCCTTTGAAATTCCAATTGCTGCTCTATGTCTTGTTCCTAATTCTTTTGCTATATCCTTATCATCTGCCAATGGTAATACACATGCTGCTGCTGCGATTTTATTTCCTGAAATTACAACTGCCCCATCATGTAGTGGTGTTTTTGGCTCAAATATATTTACTAAAAGTTGTGGAGATACATCTGCATTTAGGGGAATTCCTCCTGATATGATGTCTTGTATTTTTATATCTCTTTCTATAACTATTAATGCTCCTGTTTTTGCTTTGGCAAGTTCTGTTGCTGCTATTACAACTTTATAAATATCTTCTTTTGTTTTAGTTGCTAAATCTTTATCTATTCCAAAAAACTTTGTAAGTTTATTTGTTCCTAATTGTTCTAATCCTCTTCTAAGTTCAGGCTGGAATATAACTATTATTGCTATAACTCCTAAATTCATTATTCCAGTTAAAATCCAATTTAGAATTTTAAGGTTTAATAATCCACTTATCCAAGTAACTACGATTAATAACGCAATTCCCTTTATTAATTGCCATGCCCTAGAACCTTTAACTACTTTTAGAAAACAATATATTAAAAATATAACTATTGCTATATCTAATATTAATGTTACTAATTCAAAAGGATTTTCTTGTAAAGATTTGATATAACTTAATATGTTATCTTTGTAGAAATCTTCCCAATTCATTCCAAAATCAATTATCATATTTCATCCCTTCTTCTATTACATTAGTGCAAATATTAGTGTTGATGCTCCTGCTAATAACATTAATAATGCTAATATTCCAGCCATTACTTTTACAAATATTTGTCCTTTATCATATCTTTTTGTTTCTTGTTTTTCCTTTTTCATATCCTCAACTCCTCATATATTATAAATATATTCCTTTAAAATTTATTAATACAAAATAAATTATAACATATATTTCTATCTTTTTAAATAGTTTTATTAATTTAAGTTTTGGTATTTTTTATATGGTGGTTACAATTCATAGTTTAATAATTTCCATGTTTTTTTAGAATAGTAAGCTTTTTATATTATCTTTTAAAATTCTAAATGTGCTAGAATTTTATATTTTTAATTTTAACTAATAATTGAAATTATAGTTTTCATTTTTTCTACTTTCTCACTTGAATATTTAAATATTTCTAATATTCTTTTTTGTGCTTGTAAAACTAAATTTTCTTCATTGACAAATATCTCTGCAATCTCTTCTCCTTTTTTTACATAGTCTCCTACTTTTTTCTTTATTTTTACTCCAACTGTGTTATCAATTTCATCTTCTTTTCTAATTCTTCCAGCTCCTAAATTACATACTAATTTTCCTATTTCTTTTGCATTAATGCTCCTAATATATCCTTCTTCTAAACTATATATCTTTTCTACATATTTAGCTCTTTCAAATTTACTTGTATCTTTTAAATATTCTATATTTCCACCTTGTTTTTCTACTAACTCTAAAAATTTATTGAAAGCTTTACCATTTAATATATTTTCCATTAATATTTCTTTATTTTCGTCTATGTTGTTTCCTTTTCCTGCTAATTTCATCATATTAGCCCCTAATTCTAATACAACTTCTTTTACATCTTCTGGCATATTTCCTTTTAGAGCTTCTACTGCTTCTATTACTTCTAAATTATTTCCAACTGAAATACCTAGTGGCTCATCCATATTTGTAAGTACACATACTGTTTCTCTATCTGCTAGTTCTCCTATTTTTATCATTTCATTTGCTAATTCTTTAGCATCTTGTAGATTTTTCATAAATGCTCCACTACCTACTGTAACATCTATTACTATCTTTTCAGCTCCACTTGCTATTTTTTTACTCATTATACTAGAAGCAATTAATGGTATACTTTCCACACAAGAAATACTGTCTCTTAATGCATATATTTTCTTATCAGCTGGTGCCAAATTTAATGTTTGAGATATCATACTTATTCCTATTTCTTCCACATTTTGTACAAAAGTGTTCATATCTATATTAGTTCTATAACCTTGTATAGATTCTAGTTTATCTACTGTGCCACCAGTAAATCCAAGTCCTCTTCCTGACATTTTTGCCACAGGTACTCCGAGCAGATGCAACTAATGGTAGTAAAATTAATGAAACCTTATCTCCTACTCCTCCTGTTGAATGTTTATCAACTATTATTCCTTGTAGCTTAGATAAATCTAATATTTCTCCTGAGTTTGCCATTGCCATTGTTAAATATGTTGTTTCTTGTTTTGTCATTCCATTTAAAAATATTGCCATTATCAATGCTGATGCTTGATAATCTGCAATATTACCATTTGTATATTCTGTTATGAAAAATTGTATTTCTTCTTTGGTTAATTCTTTTTTATCTCTTTTCTTTTCTATAATTTCTAGGATATTCATCTTTTGCTCTCCTTTTTATTATAATTAATTATCTACTTTTATATTATTTTTACAGAATTTTATGCAATAAAATATTCTTTCTAGAATACTTTATACAATAATAATTAGAAACATAATTTATTATTTGAGCTAACATTTCTATTATTTTTCTCTAATTTATACAAAATTTTTTGTAAAACTCCTTCTATGTATTGGACATAAACCATATTCTTTTATTGCTGCTATATGTTTAGCTGTTCCATACCCTTTATGTGAAGAAAAACCATATTGAGGATAAATTTCATTCCACTCCCTCATTATTCTATCCCTAGTTACTTTTGCTAAAATTGATGCTGCTGATATATTATAGCATTTAGCATCTCCTTTAACTATTGAATCATATGGTATTCCACTTGTATCTATATGAGTAAGTGCGTCTACAAGTATCAAATTAGGTTTTACATCTAAGCCTCTTACTACTTCTGCCACTCCCTGTTTAGTTGCATTTAAAATGTTTATATCATCAATTACATCTTGTCCAATTATTGCAACAGAATAACTTATTGCTTCTTCAATTATTAAATCATATAATTTTTCTCTTTTCTTTTCTGAAACTTTTTTTGAGTCATTTACTCCTTCTATCATTGAATCTTTTGGCATAATAACTCCAGCAACTACAACGGGTCCTGCTAATGGCCCTCTTCCTGCTTCATCTATTCCACATATATTTTCAAAACCTTTATTATATAAATCTTTTTCTATTTTTTTTAATTCTAATAATCTTTCTAGTTCTTTTTCTTTCAATTTTGCTACCGTTCCTTCCATTCATAGTTTAGATAAGAATATATATTATATAAATTTTTACTATATCCTATTATATAACCAAGTAAAATTTAATGGATTATAAGTTCTCATTTTTAATCTTATTCCTCAATATTCTCTATATCTGTTAATGAATATATATCTTTATACCCTACTGTATTATATATTTCTGCTGATATTTCTTCCATATTATATACAATTATATAATAACCACTTTTTTCATCTGACTTTGTACCTTTTATCCCCATTTTCTCTAAATTAGATGTAGATAACCAATAAACATTTCCTTGTTCAATTTCAGTTTGGCTTATTCCTATTCTTGTCACTTCATTTGCAATTGGATCTCCTACATTTACTTTTGTTCCTTTATCTTCCCCTTCTAGCTCTAATCGTGCCTTTTCTTTCATTGGTTCTGTTGCTTCTTCAGGTTTTATTCCTAATTGAAATTTAGCATTTTCTACATATTCTTTAGCTTTAGTTTGAATTAACAACATATTTGTCTTTAATCCTTCTAACCTTGATTTATCAATCATATCTGTCCCACCATACATAGTAATTGCTGCTAATATTAATAATACAATTATTGTAACTACTAACACTATCAATGTTACACCCTTTTGTTCTCTTATTACTTTATCCACCTTTATAATCATTCCTTTCCCTTAAACTCATAATTTTCCAATTAACATATAAATTTATAACATTTTAAAGCTAAATTTATTTTATCTACCTACCTTAATTCATTTTTCATATAGTTTCATTTTTATCTCTTTTTCTACTTAATATTTTAACAAATTGATTTTTTTTATTCAAGGTATTAGTTGAATTATTTTTATCTATCCATAAATTTGTAAGAAAAAACTTAATATCTTCACACAAATTTCACAAAAGTATTGTAATATTTTAATTAATTAGTTAAGATATTAAAAAATATAAAAAAATCATTTTCAAGAGGAGGTTTTCATATGGATGAAAATGAAAAAAAAGAAAATTCAAAATTTAAAACGGTATCTAATAAAGGATCATATAATACCGTTTATGAAATTGATAATAGGCAAAAACACAAAAGTGGATTTGGAAAATCAATTGTTTTACCATTTTTTAGTGGTGTAGTAGGATGCGCACTAGTAATTGGAACTTGCTTTGGTATTCCTTCTGTTAGAGATCATATTATGAATACTGGTTCAACATCTTCTCCATCTTCTAATTCTAACACTATGGGTACTGTTGACCAAGTTTCTTTAAAAAATTATTCTGATACTGCTGTATATGCTGCTAATAAAATTTTACCTTCAATTGTTGGAATAAAAATTGAATATAATGTAACTTCAAAAATACCTGTATTTGGAACACAATCACAATCTACTGCAACAGCTACTGGTTCTGGTATCATAATTAGTGAGGATGGATATATTCTAACTAACAATCATGTTGTTTCTTCTGGAGAATCAGAATCATATTATCAAGTATCAGAAGCAACTAAAGTATCTGTCACCTTATTTAATGATACTACCGAGTATGAAGCAAAAATTGTTGGTACTGATGAACAAACAGACTTAGCTGTTATAAAAATTGATAAAAAAGATTTACCAAAAGCAGAATTTGCTGATTCTGACTCTATAAAAGTTGGTGAATTTGCAATGGCAGTTGGGAATCCTTTAGGGTTACAAAGTAGTATCACTTGTGGTGTTGTAAGTGCTGTTAACAGAGAAATTACAGATACAGATGGAAAAAAATATACATTAATTCAAACAGATGCTGCTATTAACTCAGGAAATAGTGGTGGAGCTCTTGTAAATAGTGAAGGTAAAGTTATTGGAGTTAATACTTTAAAGCTTTCAGGTGAAGATATTGAAGGTATGGGATTCGCTATTCCTATTAACTCTACTACTGATATAACTTCTCAATTAATTCAATATAGCAAAGTTAAGAGGCCTTATATCGGAATAACAGGTATGGATTTAACTGAAAAACTTGCTAAAGAAAATCACTTAGTTGAAGGTATCTATGTAAAATCAATAGACGACTTTTCAGCAGCTGAAAAAGCTGGTCTAAAACCTGGTGATGTAATTATTGAAGCAGATGGTAAAAAAATTAAAACTATGGACGAATTAACAGAAATTAAAAATTCTCATAAAATTGGTGATGAAATTTCAGTTAAAGTAAATAGAGACGAACAAGAAAAAGACTTAACTTTAAAATTAGGTGAACAACCTTAGTTTAACTTTTCACTTTTAGTTCACAGAATGGACAAAAAAGATTGGTATATTATAAACATAGTCAGTAATAACTGATTTAGATAAAAAAACATCCCCTTTTATTTTCAAAAAGATGACTCAAAAGTGAGTCATCTTTTTTATTCTAAATTTATAATATCTAATCTTCTTATTGTATTTTAACCTTATCAACTAAAATGTCACATTATTTCCAAATCTAGCTTTTAATTTATCTTTTGAATCTTGTGATAAATTTACATTTCCTTTTAAGTCAATCCTTGTACTTGGATTTAATTCTAATAATGCAGTTGCATCTATAATAGAATTATTTTGTAAGTTAATTATCAAATTTGTATTATCTTTTAATCCTTTTAACTTTTCTAAATCCTCACTCCATAATGAACAACCTTTTAATGATAAAATTTCTAAATTTTTTAAATTTAAAAAATCAGGCATTCTTCCGTGCAAGTTATTAGCAGTTAAAGATAAATTCTTTAAAGAAGCAATATTAGATATATTCGAAAAATCTTTTACTTTTGTTAAGCTAATCATTGATAAAACTTGTAAATTATAAAATTTAGATAAATCTGGTATTTCTGTAACATTAGAACTATTATCAATTCTTAATTTATTTATTTTTTCAGCACTACAATTTTCAATTGTTTTTAAAGCTTCTGTACTTAATCTTAAATTACTCAAATTAGATATAATATCTTCAATCTGAGCTAAATTAACATTATCATTTCCTTCTATATATAATATTTTTAAATTCTTCAAATTATTAATTGCAGATATGTCTATTAATGGATTACTTTGCAAATATAAAAACTCTAAATTAATCATATTTGATAAAATTTCTTGAGATCTTTTATCCTCCAAAGTTAATTTATTGGTATTTAAATTTAAACCTACAAGCTGATTAAATCCATCTAGTATCTCTAAATTTGTTAAATTTTGATAAGATAAATCTATATTTTTATAGTTATTAAATAATCCTAATTGATTACTATCTAGAGAAATACTTCCATTTCTTTCTAATATTTTACTAATCTCGTCTAAAGCCTTTATTCCTTCTTCAGAATACTTACTTCTATCTCCTTCAATTTGTGGATTTCCTTTTAAGCTTAAATACATTAATTCCTTATTTTCTGCTAATGGTGTTATATCTTTAATATTATTTGTTGTTAAATTTAATGTTGTCAACTTTGTTAATGATTTTAATGGAGTAATATCTGTAATTAAGTTATTTCTTAAATCTAAAGATGTTAAATTTTTAAAATCTTTTAAGAAATTCACATCTTTAATTTTATTTACCCCCAAATTTAAACTGTTTAAATTTTCTATACTTTTTAGTTCTTTTAATAAATCAAAATCTTCTAATTGAGCCGAATAAATAGTTAATTTTTGTAACTTATCAAACTCTTTTATATTATCCACTATATCTTCTAAGCTTACTAAGCCTTGTATATAAACTCTTTCTATATTTTTTAGTAATGATAAAGCTTTATAATTTTTAACTTTAACATCAACTACTTGAAACTCTTTTAATTTACTACAATTTTCGATCCCGTTAAGACTTTCTAAGTGCATATTCCCCATTTCTATTGAAGTCAAATTTGGAAAAAATATCAAATCTTCTAAACTATTCAAATCTATACTATATAACGATAAATGTGTTTGATTTTTCATCCACTTGAATTTCATTTCGCCTTCTGCTACACCTGATATTTTTGATATATATTCACCAAACTCTTTACTACTAAATCTTATTTCTGTTTCATCTTCTAATATCTTTTTGCTTATTTGATCTCCATATTCCTTTCCATTACTTGCTATATATCTTACATTTAAATCATCATCTATTAGAAATACATCTTTCAAACTTGTTAAATCTCCCTTTCCTAATCCTTGCATTCCTTCAAGTGAATTTTCTTTTAATGC
>USFW01000010.1 GCA_900553985.1 uncultured Clostridium sp. | reverse complement strand
AGGGGTCTGAGTGAGAGAGGCTCATAAGAAAGCCTTACCAATTCTTTCTGAATGAAATAAGTAGTCAAAATCTAAAAAAATCATAAGTATAAACTATTTCGAGCGGCTAATTAAAAAACTCTTATCCAATAACTTCTAAAATCATAGCAGGTCCTATTTAGAACACCCTTTTTCAATAACCAATAATAATGACGAGAAATTAACTCCCCGCCATTATAAAAATCAATATTATAATTTCTATTTTTAATTTTAAAATTATTTAAAATACTTTAAAAAATTTATTAGTAATAAGATTATTTCTTACTTAATCAATTTCAATAGCCCCCGTATATAATCCATAATACGTACCTTTATTTCCTATTAATTCTTCATGATTTCCTCTTTCTATAATTCTTCCATGGTCTAATACCATAATCAAGTCAGAATTTCTTATAGTTGACAATCTATGCGCTATTACAAAAACTGTTCTACCTTTCATTAATTTATCCATACCATCTTGAACAATCTTTTCTGTCCTTGTATCTATACTAGAAGTAGCTTCATCTAATATTAATACTGGAGGATTATTTAATGCTGCTCTTGCTATTGATAATAATTGTCTTTGTCCTTGTGATAAGCCTTCTCCATTTCCTGTTATTACAGTATCATATCCATGTGGTAAATGTTTTATAAATTTATCTGCATTTGATAATTTAGCTGCTTCATATACTTCTTCATCTGTCGCATCTAATTTTCCATATCTTATATTTTCTCTTATTGTCCCTGTAAATAAATTAGTATCTTGTAATACCATTCCTAATGACCTTCTTAAATCATCTTTCTTTATTTTTCTAATATTTATTCTATCATATCTTATTTTACCTTCTTGAATATCATAAAATCTATTTATTAAATTTGTTATTGTAGTCTTTCCTGCTCCTGTTGCTCCTACAAAGGAAACTTTTTGACCTTCTTTTGCTTTTAATGTTATATCATGTAATATTCTTTTATGTTCAACATATCCAAATTGTACATTTTCAAACTCTACTTGTCCACGAAGTCTTGTATATGTTATTCTTCCATCTTTATGAGGATGTTTCCAAGCCCACATTCCTGTTCTTTCTTCTGTTTCTACTATTTTTCCATTTTCCATTTTTGCATTTACAAGTGTTACATATCCTTCATCTTGCTCAACTTCTTCATCTATTAGATTAAATATTCTTTCTGCTCCTGCAAGTGCCATAACTATTGAGTTCATTTGTTGAGATACTTGTCCCAAAGGACTTGTAAATGCTTTTACAAATTGTAAAAATGCAGCAATACCACCTATTGTTAATATTCCATTTAATGATAGTATTCCTCCTACTACTGCTACTAATACATATCCTAAATTTCCTATATTCATTATACATGGCATTAAAATATTTGCATAAGTATTTGCATTTGTGACACTATCACATAATTGTTCATTTAATTCATCAAATTTCTTCTTTGTTTCTTCCTCATGATTAAATACCTTTATTACTTTTTGGCCTTCCATCATTTCTTCAATATATCCATCTACTTTTCCTAAGTCTTCTTGTTGTTTTATAAAATATCTTGAACTATTTCCACCTAAATATTTTGAAACAAATATCATTAATACTACCATTGCTAATACTAGTAATGTTAAATATACATTTGTAGAAAACATTGATATTAGTATAGTTATCATTGATACTGATGCAGAAAATACTTGTGGTATACTTTGGCTAAGCATTTGTCTTAGAGTATCTACATCATTTGTATATGTACTCATTATTTCTCCATGAGGTCTACTATCAAAATATCTTATTGGTAGTTTTTGCATATGTTCAAACATTTCTTCACGAATTTTATTTAAGGCTCCTTGTGATATATTTATCATTAATCTGTTATATATATATGTTCCTAGAACCCCTACTAGGTATATTCCTCCCATTATTAAAATCACTTGTAACAATGGTCCAAAATCAGGATTTTGACTATTTACTAATGGAATTATAAAATCATCTATTAAATATTTTAAAAATTGGATTCCTGCAACTCCTACTAATGCACTTACTATGATACTTATTAAAACTATTACTAATTGTAATTTATATGTGCTTGTTACATATTTTAATAATCTTTTTATAGTATTAATTTTTCCATTTTTCTTATTCATTCTCATCTCCTCCCTTCATTTGTGATTCATATACTTCTTTATATATTTGGTTTGTTTCTAATAATTCTTTTGAAGTTCCTATTCCATCTATTCTTCCTTCATTAAGCACTACTATTTGGTCAGCATCTTCTATCGAAGAAACTCTTTGAGCTATTATTATCTTCGTTGTATTTGGTATTTTTTCTCTAAAAGCTCTTCTAATTAATGCATCTGTTTTAGTATCTACTGCACTGGTTGAATCGTCTAAAATTAAAATCTTAGGTTGTTTTAAAATTGCTCTTGCTATACAAATTCTCTGTTTTTGTCCTCCTGATACATTTGTTCCACCTTGGTCTAATAAAGTATCGTATTTACTTGGAAACTCCTGTATAAAACTATCTGCTTGTGATAATTTGCATATCTCTTGAAGTTCTTCTTCATCTGCATCTTTCTTTCCCCATCTTAAATTCTCTGCAATCGTACCAGAAAATAGTACATTTTTTTGCAATACCATTGCTACTGAATCTCTTAAGGCTTTTATATCGTAATCTCTTACATCTATTCCACCTACTTTTACTTTACCTTTTGTTACATCATATAGTCTTGGTATTAATTGCACTAATGAAGATTTTGAACTTCCTGTTCCTCCAATTATTCCTATAGTTTCTCCTGATTTTATCTTCAAATTAATATTTTCTAAAGCATTTTTTCCTTCTTCTTCCTCATCACTATATGCAAATGTTACATTTTCAAATTCAATAGAGGCATCTTTAACTTCTTTGATTGCATTTTCTCTATTTTTTATTGTAGGCTCTTCATCTATTACTTCTATAATTCTTTCTGCTGATGATTGTGCCATAATTACCATTACAAATACCATTGAAAGCATCATTAAACTAGTTAATATTTGCCAAGCATATGTTACAATACTTGATAATTCTCCTGTTTGCATTCCTCCTGCTACTATTGTTTTTGAACCAATCCAAGATATTAATAAAATACATGTATATATTGTTAATTGCATAGCTGGTGCATTAAAGGCAACTATCTTTTCTGCCTTTTTGAAATTTGTATATACTTCATCATTTACTTCCTTAAATTTTTTATTTTCATGTTTTTCTCTTACATATGCTTTTACTACTCTTATTGCTCCTAAGTTTTCTTGAACGACTCTATTTAATTTATCATATTTTTTAAATACCTTTTCAAAATTTGGATGTGCTTTTAATGTTATAAACATTAAAACAGCGCCTAATACTGGAATTGCTATAAAAAATATTAGTGATATTTTTGCATTTATTGATAAAACCATTAGTAATGCAAAAATCATCATTATTGGTCCTCTTACTAAAATTCTAATAATCATTTGAAAAGCCATTTGAACATTTGTAACATCTGTTGTCATTCTTGTTACTAAGCTAGATGTAGAAAATTTATCAATATTTTCAAAAGAATAGTCTTGAATTTTATGGAACATTGCTTTTCTTAAATTCTTAGAGTATCCTGCTGATGCTTTTGCTGCAAATTTTCCTGATAACATTCCAAAAATTAATGACATAATTGCTGAAACTATTAATAAAACTCCTATTTCTAATATATATTTTATATCATTGTTTTGTATCCCAACATCTATAATTTTGGCCATTAATAGAGGTATTATTACTTCCATTACTACTTCTAATATTACAAATATTGGTGTTAATATTGCGTATTTTTTGTATTCTTTTACATAACTTGCTAATTTTTTTATCATTTTTTACCCCCTCAATTTTTTCTTATTTTACTTTTCTTCCACTTTAAAGAGCTATGTTTCCATAGCCCTTTTTAACTTGTTAGTTATTTGGTAGGTGTATCATTTCCTACATCTCTTTTGACCCATAGGGTGTGTGGTTGACACAATTTACCACCTCAAATAACTACTTATATTGTACTTCTATTATACAACTTTTATTCATAATTGTCTAGTTTTTCAAATAATAAATTTTCTTTTTTATTCCTTTTTATTTTATTAAAAGTTTTATTTCCTATTTTTATCATAGTTATTATAGAATTTTTAGGATGCTTTTTATCGTTTAATATTGCAATTCTTAAAATTATATTTAAATTTAATTTTTCGTTTACTGATTTAATCAATACTAATGTAGATGCAGCATTAATTCAAGTATGAAATTTTATTATTATTGCTTCTTTTACATCTCTAGCACATAAAATAATTGTTAATATAAAGTTTAAAATAGAAATTCCTATTGCAACATAGCTTAAAATCATATTTAACACCATATGCTTATATATAAAATAAATTGGTAATAAACTAAGAATACATATAATTAATTGGTAAATTGCATATCTAACATATTTTTTATAACTTACAATTGTCAGTATTAGCATTGTTATATTAGCTACTATTATTATTATTGGTATAGCCATTTCTAACGACCAACCTCTAAATCCTATTTTATAATCAATGTATGCAGTCAAGATTGCTATTGCTATTAATTGTATTAATACATGCCCTGCAATATTTGTTCTTTTATTTATAGAATAAATAATTGTTATCCAAGCATATATAATACCTGCATTAGCTAAAGCTGACCAGTGTATCTCTGGATTTACTAATTTATTTATTAGAACTAATATTAGTGCTATAAAAATAGAAATTATAATTGCTATTTTTATTATTAACTCACTTTTCTTAATACTTAACTTTTGAGGATACAACATATTTTTTATTCCCTTCTAAACTTTTTAAAAATTTTTATCACTCTTAATATCTAAAATACCATTACTTTCTATATTTACATCTATACCTTTACTAGTTAAAAATTTATAAAAGATCTTTTCAATCTCACAATTTCTTAAAATCGATGTAAATGTAAAAACTATTTTATTTTCAAATGAACATGCTGAACATTTAATTTTTTCCACTGGTTCTGGTGCAATTAACATCAAAAAACTTTGTATATATTGCTGATATTTTCCTATAATACCTATTCTTCCTATATTTGAAAATGTAGTTGTGGTGTATTTTCTAATTTCGATGTAACTAAGTCTTACTAATGGTTTCTTCAAAATTAATGGTATTCTTTTTATTATTGGATTTATACCTAATTTTACATTTGATGACATAGTTTTTTGTATTTCCTCTTCTGTTAATTTATTTTTAAAATCTTTTTTTACAAATTCTAAAATGTTATCAAAATCGTTCATTTTTTCCTCTTTCATATTAGCTTCCAAGGTAATATATGAAAAAAAATTAGAAATTGTATTTGATGGAAAGTATTTCTTTAAATTAACTGGTATACACACTTTTATTGGTTTTTTTGTATTATTTTTTCTACCTTTTAAATAATTTGCTTCATATATTGAATAAATTAATAATGCCGTTAAATATTGTGTCACAGTTGCACCTTTTTTCTTGCATTCATTTTTTAATTGTTCAATATTAATAAATTCATGTATTGCAGAAATTGCTCCAAATTTTGTTTTCTTACCTTCTAATTGATATGCTTTTTTACTTGAGCTATTGTTTTTAGTTTTTTTATCATAATTTTTTATATAACTATCTTCTGCTGATAAATCTATTTTTTTAGTAGTTCTTAATTCTTCTTTAAATTCTTTCTCATGTGTTAATTCTATGTAATTATATATAATTTCTCTAAAAAATGTAACTCCACTATTTCCATCTGTTAAAGAATGAAATATATCTATATTAATCTTTTTTTCAAAATATGTAACTTTAAATAAATATCCATTATTTCTAGTTGGCTCTATATATGTGCAAGGATATTCCTTTTCTTTTTCTATAATTGGCTCTTTAGGATTATATTCTAAATAATTCCAAAAAAATCCGTCTTTCATTCTTACTTTAAAAAATTCATATTGTTTTAAAGCTTTCTTAACAGCTTCCTTTAATGCATTTGGCTCTATAACTTCTGTTAAAATTGCTGATAATCTAAAAACTGTACTATATTTCTTTCCTGCAGAAATAGGAAATATTTTTGCTGAGTTATCTAATCTTCTCCAATATAATTTTTCTTTTTTCATTTTGGTTATTCACCTTCATTTCTTAATTCTTCTAATAAATCATTATATGCTTTGGTGGTTATTTCTGCATCTGAATTATTGTCAATTAACCATATATGTTTTGCCTTATCATATACTTTTAATTTTACATCTCCACCTACTTTATCTGCTTTTTCTTTTAAAAGCAGAGCATCTGGATTTAAAATATCATATGTTCCTGTAAATATACTTATATTATTAAGTTTTGATAAATCACCCATTATTGGATTTACTAAATACTTATCCATTCCATCTTTGCCTGCATATGCTCTTCCTGCAAGTATTAATTTTTCTTTGCCTAAAATATCATCATTTTTTGAAACCTCGCTTATATTCTCATTTTGCATTCTTACATCTAGCCAAGGAGAAATTAGTATCGTTTTTGATGGTATATCTATAAAATCAGTTGATATTTTTTCGTATAATGCTAAAGCTAAACCTCCTCCTGCCGAATCTCCCATAAGTATTAACTCATTATTGTCTATTTTTGACATTATTTCTTTATATAATGGTACTACCATATCAAAAACATCATCATATGTATATTTTGGAGTTAATGGATAATCTGGCATAATAATTGTATATTTAGTGTCTTTTGCTATTTTTTCTAAAAATTTAAAATGATTTTGGGTTGCTTCTGCTACATATGAGCCTCCATGAAAATATAATATATATTTTTCATTAGATTTAATATTTCTATCTTTTAATATAAATATTTTTCTTCCCATAAATTGTTTTTCTTCTATTTTACATTCTTGTTCTATTTCTTTTGGTATTTTTGTTTCTATATCAAATATAAAAAAATATAATATTACTATAACTATTGCTATAATTGTTGTTAGTAGTATTGTTAATAATATTTTTAGTATGGTATTCAAATTTATTTTCCTTCCTCGTTTTTGCTTATTTGTTTTTTCCTTTTAAATTTTTGGTTATTATTTTGGTTTTCAATTTATAATTTTTAGTTTTGATTTTTATATTTTACCATTATCTATCTTTTAAGTCAAAATTTATATAAAATTTTTATCATTTACCTCAATGACACTTATTGCTCTGATTTAAATATATTTTTACTTATTTTATTCTGAAAAATCTTATATGAATCCAAGATAACAGCTGATTTTTCTTATGCAATAAAAAAAGCTTCAATAACTTATGAAACTTCTTTTTTATAAACTAAATATTATATAATATGTATCATGAAATGATTTTTGTCTCCGCCCCCCAAAATCATGATTCAAAATTATGCTCTTGGGTGTGCTTTTCTATATATATTTTTTAAACCTTCGTCTTGAAATTGCATATATACTTGTGTTGATGATATGTCTGAATGTCCTAACATTGTTTGGATTGCTTTTAAGTCAGCTCCATTTTGTAATAAATGTGTTGCAAATGAATGTCTTAATACATGAGGTGTTATGTCTTTTGTTATATGTGCTTGGTCTTTATAGTATTTAATTATTTTCCAAAAACCTTGTCTTGTTAATCTTCCTCCATTTATGTTTACAAATAATGCTCTTTCTTCATCATTTTTTATTAATATATCTCTTGCTTCTTCTAAATAAGTTTTTAATGCTTTTAAACATAAAGAACCTAATGGAATAATTCTTTGTTTATTTGTTCCTTTGCAAATTGCATATCCTTCTTCTAAGTTTATATCATCTACATCTAATGAGATTATTTCTGTAACTCTCATTCCTGTTGCATATGCAAATTCAAGCATTGCTTTATCTCTCATTCCTTTTAAGTCTTCATTATTAGGTTGTTTTAATAATAATTCTACTTCTTTTGAAGTTAGTACACTAGGTACTCTTTTTTCTATTTTAGGAGATTGTAAATGTGCTGTTGGGTCATTTTTTATTTTTTTATGCTTTAGTACAAATTGATAAAATGATCTTATAGATGCTATACATCTTGATATACTTGAGGCTTTTTTTCCTTGTTCTTGTAATTCTTTGATGTAATTTTCCATATCTTCTTCTTTTACTCTGTTGTAATGTAGTCCATAAGATTCTAAATACTTTCTGAATTGTTTTAAATCTCTTTTGTATGATTGCAATGTATTTTCTGATAATTTTTTATCATTTTCTAAAAAATCAAAAAATTGTTTTAATTGTCTTTCCATCTTTTTTTCCCCTACCTCTATATTTTTTAAATTTACATAAATTAACCATATATGTTATATCAAACTATTTGAAAAAAGTAAATACATTTTTCGATATTTTTAAAAATATTTTATTATTTTACATAAAATATTTGTTGAAATAAATATTTCTATTATTGCTGAAATTATTAATAGTATTAACATTATTAATGAAAAAATCGTATGTCTTAAAATTTCTAATTTTATGTTTTCTTTTCTTTTATCTTTTATTATTGATTTATATAGCTTAAATCCACTAACAGCTAAAGCGAGAATTGCAGGAATAAATAATATATTTTGTATCAATAATGCAATAATGGAAAAAGTTAAACCTTTGGTTAAGCCTAATACTAATATAGTTGTAGAAATCGTATATCCTAAACAAAATCCTCTGTATAATACGAGTCCAAAAACAATAGGTATTCCAATTACAGTTGTTCCAAAAAACCAAATTACTACTCCTAAAATCAAATTTTGCATTATTGAGTTTTTAAATAAACCTATCATATCTAAATTTTGATTTTCTTTTAACTTAGTTATAAAATTATTTAAGTAATTTGTTACATCTGTCTTTGGTGCTTCTTGCATATTGTTCAAGAAAAATACTCCTGCAAATATTCCTATTATAAAAATTAGTGTGACAATTATATATTCTTTAGCATTGTTCTTTATATGTTCTTTTATTAAGTTGACTAATTTCATTCTTCTGTTTTTCTTCATAAAAAAATCTCCTTATCTTTTATACATAATGTGTATTCGATAAGAAGATTTTTTAGAACATTTTTAAATCTATATTTTGTTTCTTTTATCTCATATAATTTCATTTAAGTTGTAGAAATTAATATTTACTATAACTTAAAAATGATACTTTTATATATTGAATATTACAATATTAATTTCTAGTTAGCTCCTAATTTACCATAATTTCCTCCACCACCTGAGTGAACTTGGTATCCTCCATTTCTTGCTTTTTCTATACTACTAGCTACTTTTTCTCCTACTACTGCTTCTATATCATCTTTTGATAATTTATGTAGTATATTCATTTCTGTTTCAAAATTATCTAATAACTTTGTTATAGTTTTTCCACCTACCCCTGGTATAAAACCTAGTGGTACTTGATATATATATGGTGGTCTATTTTCTGGGCTTTTTGTTTTTTGCTTATCTTTTATTAATTCAATTCTATCAAAGACTCCAAATGTAACATTTTTACTTCCACAATATGGGCATTCTTCTACCGGCTCTTTAGTTTCTATAGTTTTTTCACAATCATCACAATATGTTCTATGATATTTACCAAGTTTTGGATCTAGCCCATAATTTGCAATTATTTTTCTTCCATCTTCATTTTTTAAAGCTTTTACTATCTCTTTAAATGATATATCTTCTACTTGTATTTTATTATATTCTCTTGCTATTTTGGGAAGTGAATGTGCATCTGAATTTGTTAAGAATGTTTTATTTTCCAATTCTGTTATCATATCTGCTAAGAATGTATCTGAACTTAATCCTAATTCTACTGCAAAAATTTTATCATATTTTTCCTTGAATATATTTTTTAATCTATCTGTACAATTCCCATAATAACTTTTATGTGGAGTAAAGATATGGGCTGGTATTAATATCCCATTATATTTTTCTACTATATCTATTAAATCATATCCAGATAAATCTGTTCTTTGTGTACTTAAAGTAATATTTTTTAAATGGTGACTTAATTCACTTGAAAATTGTTTTATATCTTTTAAATGTGGAAAGAAACATATATTGTGAGCACTTCCCTTTTTTCCATTCCTTCCTTCTTCTGAAGTTTCTACTTCACTTCCTAATAATATACAAACTTTATCTTTGTATATTATTCCACCATCTTTTAGCTCATATGCCTCTCCTGTTTTTAAAAAATTTTCTATATCTTCAATTACATATGGTGAAGCACAATCTATTATTCCTACTACATTTATTCCTTTTCTGTCTGCACATTCTTTAGCTATATTAGCAAAATTCAAAGATCTTGCTGCTGTTATTTTTATTGGTTTTCCATTTTCACTTCTCCCTATATGAACATGCATATCTGCAAATATTTCGTACATTTTATTTCCTTCTTGTATTATTTATTTAGGTTTTTATCTGGGATTTACCTATAAACCCACTTATACTTTTTATATCAATAATGATATAATTTGTGTTAATATTAAAATTTCATTTTCTATTTATTTTAATATAATTAAGGAATGTTCTCTATTCTCCTAATTAATAGAATTTTTAGAGACATTCCTTTTTAGTTATTTTATTTAATTAATTTATTGTATCTCTTAATTCTTCTTCCTTCATACGAGATAATACTTTTCTTGCTGTTTCTTCACTAAATAATGGTCGTGATGGATTATCTAGCATTTCATCTTTTATTTCTTTCATATGTTTTTCCATTGCTTTATCCATTTTAGGCTCATAATCATAGCATACTTTATTTATAAAATTCTTTAATTTATCTGTTTCATTATATATTTTTACCAACCTTCTTAAAGACTTCATTGTAGTCATTTCATTTAATTCGATTTGTTCCATTATATTTACAAAATCATTAAATGTATGTAAGTATCTATTGTAATAATCTTTTAAATTTCTATGTTCCAATAAAACCATAGCCTCATCTGGTTTGAATCCTATTCTTTCTGGTCTGTCTAATAGCATTCCTCCAAATTGATCTACTAATTCTAGTATATCACTTTCTTTTTCTCTAGGATTACTTTGGCTATATCTATTTACTTCTTCACATATTTTACAAAACTTGTTATCAAATCCTAATGTTGATAGATATTCTGAACCTTCTTTGGCATATGTATGTACTCTTTTTATATCTTGGGCATCATTTACCTTTTTGCAATTACACAAAAGACATGCCGTTAATACTAAATTTTTATCAACATCTATTTTCATATAGTCAATAAACATTCTTGCTATTTCAGTTTTGAATACTACTGATTTATCAAAAAATATTCTTATTTTTTTAGATAGATAATATGCTATTTCTAATTTAGCTGATAAATCTTCTTCTTCTAAAATGTAACTTGCAAAAGTATCCATGTTTTCCTCCTTAGTTAATCCATATACAAGTTAATTATAATTTAAACTAGTACATTTTTCAACATATTTTTTATAAATGTAATATAATTGTAATATATAATTGTATTTTTGTTAGTTCTGTATTATAATGTTTTTAGTTGATTAAATTTTAAATATTTTATTTATGCTTAATTTTTAATATTTATAAATTTTAAAGTATATAAAATGTACTTTAACTTTTAAATGTATATTCTATAAATAATTTAAAATAAATTTAATGATAGATTGATAAAAAACAATGTGTTTAAATATTTTATAATTAATCTAAATTTTTATTATTAAATTGAAAGGAAAAATTATGAATTTATTAAAAATAGTTTCATCTAATCTAAATGATACACTATCTTTTGGAAAAAAATTAGCTTCAAAGTTGAGTAATGGTGATGTAGTTGTTCTTTCTGGCGAATTGGGTTCTGGAAAGACAAAATTAACTGAAGGAATTTTATCATATTTTAACTTAGAAAATGAAATTTCTAGTCCTACATTTACCATTGTTAATGAATACATAAAAAATGATATTAATATTTACCATTTTGATGTTTATAGATTAGAAGATTCCTCTGAGTTTTATGAAATTGGTGGCGACGAATATTTTGATAAAGGTATTTGCATTGTTGAATGGGGTGAAATAATTCAGGATGCTCTACCTAAAGATTATATTCACATACAATTTGAAAGAGATGAAAATAATGAAAATCTAAGAGTTTTAAATATTACATCTTATGGTGAAAAATATGATGATATTTTAAATTCTTTAAAATAATATATATGGAGGTTTTACTTTGAAAACTTTATGCATTGATACTTCTAGCAAAATTTGTGCTGTTGCAATTTTAGATGATAATAAATTACTTAAAAAAATAGAGCTTAATAATGGTTTAACACATTCTGAATCTTTAATGCCTATTATTAAAGATATATTTGAAGAAACTAACTTAACTTTAAACGATATAGATTTATTAATCTGTGATATTGGACCTGGTTCTTTTACTGGTATTCGTATTGGAATTGCTACAGTAAAAGCATTCTCAGATAGTTTCAATATCCCTATAATTGGTGTTAGTTCTCTTACCTGTTTAGCTTATAATATAAAAAATGAAGGATTAATTTGCAGTCTTATCGACTGTAAAAACAATAATTGTTACTATTCTTTATATGATTTAGAAAATAATACTTATACTTTATTAGAAAATCCTACTGCAGATAGTATTGAAAATTGTATTAAACTTTTAAACTATAAGTATAATGATAAAAAAATAACTTTTGTAGGTGACGGTTCTTTAATTTATAGAGAATATATTTCAAGTGCTTGTAATAATAGCTCTATTTACTTTTCTAATAATGAATTAAATGATATTAATATTGTAAATCTTGGACTAGCTGGAATTGATACATTTAATAGTAATGATAAAAATAATATCAATAATTATAACTACGATATACTTCCACTTTACTTGAAAAAACCTCAAGCACAAAGACAATTAGAAGAAAAAAATTTATTAGTTAGTAAAATGGAATATAGTGATTTAGATAATTTGAACATTTCTGAGTTTGATGATTTTTGGAATTTAGATGTTTTAAAAGATGAATTAAAAAGTAATAATTCAAAATTTATTGTTGCAAAGCTTGAAAATGAAATCGTTGGATTTGCAGGTGCTAAATTTATTATTGATGAAGCAGATATTATGAATATTGCTGTTAAATCTTCTTATAGAAAACAAGGTATTGCAAGTTTACTTTTAAAAAATTTAATTGATATTTGTAAAAATAACAATATTAATAGTATCAATTTAGAAGTTAATGAAGAAAACTTTCCTGCTATTAACTTGTATAAAAAACATGAATTTTTAGAAGTTGGTAGAAGAAAAAATTATTATGATGATAAATTTGATGCTATTTTGATGAAAAAATATTAATTTTTATTGTAGAGTTGCAGGAACTAGTTGATGATTATGACTTTTTTGGATTTTGATCGTTCGATTGAAATGAAGACTAGAATTGGTTAGACTTTTGAATGAGGAATGCTCACGGCACTTGAAGTATGAAAGGGTCTGAGTGAGAGAGGCTCATAAGAAAGTCTTACCAATTCTTTCTGAATGAAATGAGTAGTCCAAAATCAAAAAAAGTCATAATTATCAACTAGTTCCTGCGGCTAATTTTAAAAGCAATTATCCTGTTATTTAATCTTTATATATTAATTCTTGAAATCCACTATATGTTTATGTTATACTCATATTGGTGATAAAATGAAACTATTATTTAAAAATAAAACTAAATATGATAAAAAAACATACAATGAATACTTAGAATTTCACAAAAATACCTTCAGTAATAAATATATGTTTTATACTATTGTTGTTGGATTATTACTATTTTTTTGTTTTGCTATGCAAGTTAAATATCATTACTATAGTCTTGCTATTTGCTTTTGTATTATTTTTTGTGTTTTTATTTTTTGGAGATTATTTCATCCAATTTATGAAGTAAAGAAGGAATTTAAAAGCAAAAAAATTTCTCAAGAACAAGTATTTACATTTAAATTCTATGAGAAATATTTTACTATCTGTCATAATATGGATTACTCTAAAATGAAATATTATAAATTATATAAGATTTATGAGACTAAAACATTTTTTTATTTATATATCGATAATGATCATGCTTTTTTAATTAATAAAAGTGGCTTTGTTCGTGGATTATCTGATGATTTCTCGAAATTTATTAATAAAAAATGTTTATTTAAATATAAATCTTCTACTTAAATAAATATTTTATTGTACCATTGTTTGTTTTAACATCCATATTGTTTTACTATAATTTAAAATATATGAATCCATTAAAGCAGATGTACCATATATATGACTATTATCTGCTTCTTTTTTTATGCAAATTACCTTTTGTAATAAGGTTTCATAATCTTTTAATAGACTTTCTAATACTATTTTTTCTTCTACTTTAGCGCTTGTAGCCTCTTTAATCTTTCCTACTTCTAAATATTCTTTCATTGTTCCTAGTGGCTCTTTCCCTAACATTAATATATGCTCTGCTATTTCATCTACTTGTAAATTTACATCATTATAATATTCTTCTAATTTTGCATGTAATACAAAAAATTCTTTTCCTTGTATATTCCAATGAAAATTTTGCAATTTTCTATAAAATATATTTAAGTCTGCTAAAAGCTCGTTTAATTCATTTACCATCTTTTCCATCTTTTATTCACTCCTTTTTATTTATATATTTTAATTTTTCCAATTAATTGTTTTTTATTCATTCTTTATTCTTATATTTTCTTTTTTCTTGGTTATAATAAACTTATGAAAACTTGAAGAAAGGAGTGTATGATTATTTATTTTTTCAAATAATCATAAAATATAAATATGGATAGACCTGAATATATTCTAAATGAAATTAACAAAGGAATTAAAATGGGGATGGATTCTATTTCTACAATTTCTGATAAAGTTACTGATTCAAATTTCAAAGATGACTTACAATATGAGTATAACAAATATAATGAGATATTAAATCAAGTTAATAATGAATTAGAAAAATATGATGAATTTCCAAAAGAAGTTAATCCTGCTCAAAAGATGATGGGCTGGATTGATATTCAAATGAGTACTTTAAATGATCAAAGCAATTCTAAAATTGCTGAAATGTTGCTTAAAGGTACAAATATGGGCATTATTGAAGGTGTAAAATTGTTAAATCATAATCAGGATAATGAGGAAAGTATAAAAAATATTTTGAATAATTTTATTAAATTTCAGGAAAATAATGTTGAAAGATTAAAAAAATATCTATAAATATCTTATTTTTTCTGTTATTTAGCTTTTCTTCTAATTTTAATATAATTTTTACTTTATGAAGTAACTAAAAAATCGTTTTAGCAATTGATTTTTAGCTAAAACGATCTTTTGTTTTTTTGTTTTTAATATTGTCTTTTTTATTCTTAGTTTTCTTTTCTAAAAAATTTAACCTTAGGAATTTGTACATTCTTTTTTTAGTTGTTATTTGACTTAAATCATTAATAGTTTTCTCCTAATATTTCAAAAAATCTTTTCCTTTTATCATTAGATTCTTTTGTATCGAAAAATTCTATGTTTCCTTTTGCAAGTTTTTGTTTTATAATTTTTCTTTTTTCTAACACTCTTTTTAAATGTTTTGCAACATATGGTGCTCCATCGAAAAACTTAACATCTCCTAAAATATCTGCAATTTCATTTTTAATCAATGGATAATGAGTACAACCAAGTACAACATTTTTTACCTTTCCTACATATCCTTTTAAGTTCACTTCAAGGTACATTCTTATTTTTTCTTCTTTTTCTTCTTCTATTAAATCTGCTAAACCTATGCATGACATTACATAAGTTTTATTATTATTATATTCTTGTAAAATATGATTAAATCTCTTACTCATAATTGTACCTTTAGTTGCTAAAATTAAAGTTTCTTTGTCATATGCATAGTCATGTACCATTTTATATGCTGGTTCTATTGCTATAATTGGTATTTCTTTATATTTATTTCTTAAAAACTTTGATGCTTTTGCACTTGCAGTGTTACATGCTATAACAATTGCTTTGCAGTTTTTATTTATTAAAAAACTTGATATTTCATCACATCTTTTTATTATCTCTTCATCTGTTTTGTCTCCATATGGATTATTTTTTGAATCACTAACATAGATATAATCTTCATTTGGTAATAATTTTATTATTTCTTTTAAAACTGTTACTCCACCTATTCCTGAATCAAATATTCCTATACTACCTTGATTTTCCATTTCATTTTTCTCCATATATATTATATATACTATCTTATATAATTTGTTTTTATTTTTTCTTCATTCTTTGGTTCTTCTATTCCCATTTTCTTACCTTGTTCTATACATTTTAGTAACCAAGCCATATTATTTCCTAAAGTTCTCATTGTTTGCATTCCCTCTTCATCTTGTACTACTTCTTCTGGTATATTTCCATGTACCATATTCCAATATTGACTTGTTACTATTGGCATATTACTCATTGCAAAATATTTATTTATTTCGTCAAATGCAGCAGTTGCTCCACCTCTTCTACAACTTACTATTCCTGCTGCTAATTTACTTGCAAATAGCTTTCCTCTTCCATAAAAGGCTCTATCCATAAAAGATGATAATTGACCTGATATTGCTGCAAAATGTACAGGGCTACCAAAGACAAATCCATCAATTTTTGGTACTTTCTCTAAAAATTCGTTTACTTTATCATCTATAAAACATTTTCCTGTTTTTAAGCAACTTCCACAACCTATACAACCTGAAATAGGAGCATTTCCTATCCACATTATTTCAGTTTCTATATTATTTATATTTAATTGTTTTTCAACTTCCTTTAATGCAGTATATGTACAACCTTTTTCTTTTGGACTTCCATTTATTAATAGAACTTTCATGTTTACTTTCTCCCTTTCATTCAATAATTTATATATTCTATTCTAATATTGTTTTTACTGTTCCTTTTCCATTTTGTGATGTTATTTCTAATATAGCTCCATTTACTATTGCCAGCTGTGGTTTTACATGGCCTATATCAGCATCACATATTATTGAAATTTCTAAGTCTTGTAATGCTTCTTTTACTGTATCATTAAAATTTGTTTCATAATCTTCCCTTATAAATAAAGGTCTTCCAAATACAATACCAGTACAATATTTAAAATATCCAGCATTTTTCATTTGCCACAAAGTTCTATATACTTCTGGTGTACTCATTTCAAAAACCTCTAAAAACCATATTAGCCCCTCTTTTTTATGTCTTTCTACATATTCACTTACTTTGTCATATTTTGTCCCTATATATCCTTTTATACAGTCTAAACAACCACCTAAACTTCTGCCTTTTATTTGTATTTTTTCTTCTCCTGTTACATTTTTCCACTCTACTTTTTCTGTTAATTCATATGTTTTTGTTAATTCTTCTAAATAATTTTCTTCTTTTTGTATTTCAACAATTTCTCTATTTTCTTTTCCCTCTATTTTTTTTAAATTATTCTCATCATTTATATTCTCTAAGCTATTTGTGTTTTCTTTTTCTTCTATATTATTTTTTAAATTCAACTTATCATTTTCTGTATTTTCATTTTCTATACTTTCTCTAAAATCAACTACCTTTTGATATTTCTCAAATGATTTTTGTACAATTTCTTCTCCTTCTTCTATTCCCAGTGCATCAGTTAAATTTTTAAACAATGGATTCATTGCATAGTCTTTTATTGTCTGACAATACATTGTAGGTATATCTAGAATTGTATTGAATAGGAAACTTATTCCTGTTATATCTGAATATCCTTGTAACCACTTAGGTTTTAAATCTTTTATCTTTTCAAAATCTAAATAGTCAAAAATTTCAATTAAAAAATCTCCTCCTGCTGCAAATATAATAAGTTTCACTTCTTCATTTTCTAATAATTCCATAAATTCTTTTGCTCTTTCTTTTCCACTAGCACTTCTTCCTTTAGTTTCTTTCCTTACACTTTTGGTTTCTATTATTTTATATCCCATTTTTCTTAATTGATTTTCTGCTAATTCGAGTTGCAAAATATCTTCTTTTTCTGCTATCCCTCCTGACGGAGCACATATCCCTATTGTATCTCCTTTTTTTAGTTTTTCTGGATAATTCATAATATATTCCTCTCTTTCTTTTGATTGCTTAATAAGAAAAGCTATCGCGGGTCTTTTTAAAGTTCACTTTTACTTGTTGTATATGAAAAAATCCTATATAGGGTCAAGATAAAAGTCGATTTTTTCTATACAATAAAAACTAGATTTTATTTTGAACCTATATATAAATTTCTACATGCATCAAATAAATGTAATATTAAAAAACTACCACATAATATAAAACTCCATGTTTCCATTTAAGAAATCCATATTATATAATAGTTTTTTCATCTCAATTACTTATTCAATTTAAATTATGCTTTTTTTGCTATTTCAGCGATTTCTGTAAAAGCTTTTGGGTCTGATACAGCTACTTCTGCTAACATTTTTCTGTTTATTGTTACATTAGCTTTCTTTAATCCAGCGATTAATTTACTGTATGTTGTTCCATTCATTCTTGCTGCTGCATTTATTCTTGCTATCCATAATTTTCTGAAATCACTTTTTCTATCTTTTCTTCCTACATATGCATAAGATAAAGATTTTAATACTGCTTGATTAGCATTTCTAAATCTGTAATGTTTTGCTCCATAATATCCTTTTGCTTGTTTTAATATTTTTTTATGTCTTTTTCTTGTTATTCTTGCTGTTTTTACTCTTGCCATTTATATTCACCTTCCTTATTATTCTTATTTCCTATTAGTTACCATATGGTAATAATTTTTTGATTGTATTTTCGCATGATTTATCTGCATATCCGTTTTGGATTCTTCCTGATTTCTTTTGTCTTTTTGTTTTGTTTGCTAATAAGTGTCTTCTGTTTGATTTTGTTCTTTTTACTTTTCCTGTTGCTGTTAAAGAATATCTTTTCTTTGCAGCTTTATTTGTTTTTAATTTTGGCATAATTTTTTCTCCTTTCGATTTTTAATTTATTTTACTCAGATTATTTGTCTGATTTTTTAGCTAAAATTATGAACATATTTCTTCCTTCAAGTTTAGGTGCTTTTTCTACAACTGCTACATCACTTAAATTTTCTATAAATTTATTTAGCACTTGTTCACCTGCTTTTGAATTATTTACTTCTCTTCCTCTAAATCTAACTGTTATTTTTACTTTATTTCCATCTTCAATAAATTTCTTTGCATTTTTAGATTTAAAGCTGAAATCATGGTCTTCAATATTTGGTGTTACACGCAATTCTTTTACTTCGAAACTTTTTTGTTTTTTCTTTGCTTCTTTTTCTTTTTTAGCTTGCTCAAATTTATATTTTCCATAGTTCATTATTTTACAAACTGGTGGATTTGAATTTGGAGCAACTAAAACTAAGTCTAAATCCTTACTTTCTGCTTTTTCTAATGCTTGTTCAAAAGAAATAACACCTTCTTTTTCACCATTTTCTCCTATTAATTGTACTTCTTTGGCTTTTATTTGCCTGTTAATTGGTAATTCTTGTTTTATTCTAAAACACCTCCAAAAAAAAATTTGACTTCTGTTACAAGCCAAATCTAAAATAAATATACATATGAAAATGTTTTATTTATTTAATTTCTAACCTTTTTCTTTACTTAGATAAGGTGAGAAGTTTGACTTCTTCTTGTAACATTAATTATGATAACATATTTTTGGTGGGTGTGTCAAGTGATTTTGAAAATTTTTTCTCGAAAGCACTTCCTTCTGTCTTAATTTTTTACTTTTCTATAATTTTATTTAATTCATTTACTCGTTTTTTCAAAAAATATCTTTGTATTAGCAATATTGCTAAAAATATAATAGTATATGGAACAATTGTGTATTTCATATAATCTATATATTTTTCAATAAAGCTAATTTCAATTCCATAACTCTGAAAAATACATACTTCAATAAATGAAAAATATGAATTAATAATTATATATCCTAAAATAAATATTAATATAAATTTTATTTTAGAATTTTCTTTTAAAAGAGTCGTCAAAGCTATTATCATTCCTAAAATAATTGAAACACCTATAATTGTGAAATTTGAATAAATCACTTCTAAATTACCACTAAAATTACTTAACTCTATTAAATTTCCAACTGTCGTATCTTTGGGAATATTTACTTCTACTTGGTGGGTTTCATTATTTTTATTCACTTCAAGCTCTGCTATGTTTTGATTAAAATTTATTAAATAATAGATATTAGATATACTGCTAATTACCATATAAGTAATACATATACAAAATAAACATCTAACTATTACTTTTCTCATTGCAATCGCCCCCCCTTTAAAAATTTAAGTATATAAGATATTCTTCTTTTTGACACATTTTCTTTTGTATTGTCCTTTAAAACTACTGTTATATTTCCAGTTATCCCTAAATCAAAATGTTTAACAAAATTAAGATTAACAATACAAGAATTTGAAATTCTAATGAACTCTTCTTTATCTAGTTCTTCTTCAAGTTCATACATTTTCTTCTTTGTTAAATATTCTTTATTCGTAGTTGAAAAATAATTATTTTGACCTTTACTATAAAATTTAATTATCTCTGATGTTTTTACAAGTGTTATATTATTATTTTCTCTACCAGTAACTACTTTTATTTTATTTGATGTATCTTGTATTTTTTCTATAATATTTTCTACTTCTTGACACATTTCCGATGTTTTTATAACTATATTAATTTCTTCATTTTTATAATTACTTGAAATTTTAGTTTCTATATTTATTTTCATATTTTATCTACACCCTTTTTATTTATTATTAATATTATAAAATATTTTATTAGTGTAATCAATCTTATATATATTATTTGATATATATGTTAATTTTTTTATTATAAATGTATATTTTTTTCTTATAATAGAAATAAAAGGCTATGTTACCATAGCCTTTTTAAGATTAGTTATTTGGCAGGTGTGCCAAATACTGCATCTCTTTTGACCTCTAGTTTGTGGATGGCACTATTGTCCACTTCAAATAACTCTTTATATAGAATTTTTATTGTGTTCCCTATCTTGCATGTTATACAAACTCTTCCCAAACCAAATTTGCCAAATCTATTCCTCTTCTACTTAAAAAAATCCTATCTCCATCAATCCTAATCAAATCCTCTTCTGCTAATTTCTCCAATTCTTTATGATATACATATATAGGATTTTCAATATATTTTTCCTTAAAACTTGAAATTTTAATACCTTTAAGTTTCCTTAAGCCCAGTAACATATACTCTCTTTTTTTATCTTCTAATGATTGTATTTCATCTATTTCATAAACCTCTTCTACTTTTCCCAAAAAATTTTCATCACCATTTCCAAGTTTTATAATTTCATTTACATCAATATCTTTATTATTTATATTTTCAATATATTTTTCTACACTACTCTTATTACAATATCTTACACCATTTATATAAGAATGTGCTGAAGTTCCTATTCCAATATATTCTTTTTGTTCCCAACAGTTTAAATTATGTTTTGATTCTTTTCCTGTTTTTGAGAAATTAGATATTTCATAGTGATTAAATCCATTAATTTCTAATGTATTTTTTACATACCAATACATACTTCGTTCTAGCTCTTCATCTAATAATTCCATTTTTCCTTCTTCTATCAACTTATCAAGGACCGTTCCCTCTTCTAATATTAATGAATATACACTAATATGATTAGGATTTAATTCTATTATTTTATTTAAGCTTTCTTTAACATCTGAAATTGTTTGATTTGGTAATCCTATCATTAAGTCTATATTTATATTATCAAACCCGGCTTTTTTTACTATACTATATGCATCTAAAAATTCATTATATGTATGTATTCTCCCAATTTGCTTTAAAACTTGGTCGTTGGTACTTTGCAGCCCCATACTAATTCTATTTATTTTTGCTTCTTTATATAAATTCACTTTTTCTTCATTTATTGTACCAGGATTTACTTCTAATGTAACTTCTATATCTTGAAATTTTGTATCATTATTAACTAAGTTTTTTTCTATTTCTTTTAAAATTTCTTCTATATATTTACTATCTATATATGATGGTGTTCCTCCTCCAATATATATAGTAGTAACATTATAATTTTTCATAAATTCTTTGTTTTCCAAATATTTCTTTAATTCTTTTATTACTGTTTTTATATATTTTTCTACTATCTCTTCCTTACTTGAAAAAGACACAAAATCACAATAATAACATTTATGTTTGCAAAATGGTATATGTATATATATTCCTAATTCTTTATTCTTCATCTGCCATCTCCATTATTTTTTTCAATCTATAATTTACTCCTGATTTTCCTATTGGTTTTTTTAACATTTTTCCTAGTTCTATTAGTGAAATATTTGGATTTTCTAATCTTAACTTTGCTATTTCTTTTAAGTTTTCGTCTAACTTATTAAATTTTCCTGTTTCTTGCAATTTTTTAATTGCTCCTATCTGTTCAATAGATGCATTTATTGTTTTGTTCAGATTTGCTGTCTCACAGTTTACTATTCTATTTACCTTTCCTCTCATTTCTTTTTGAATCCTAATATCTTCAAATTTCATAACAGCTTTATTAGCTCCTATTAATGCTAGTAAATTTGAAATTTCTTCTGCTTCTTTCATGTAAATAGAAAATCTTGTTTTTGTAATTAATTCCTTAGTATTTATATTTAAACTTTCTATTATTTTCTTTAAAAATATCATATTTTCTTCATTTGATAAAACTATTTCTAAGTGATATAAATTTTCTGGGTTATTTATCGAACCAGAACCTAAAAAAGCACCTTTTATAATTGCTTTCTTTTGTTCAACTCCTTCTTTTTCTTGATATAACTCTTCTATATTTTTTGTATATAATTCGTTATTCTTTATTTCTATATGATTTATTTTCTTTATTTCTTTTAGTTTTGTGTTGATATAAAAAACTTTTCCTACAATATCTATGTCATAATCTATGTTTAAGTTAGATAGCAACTTTGAAAATCTATCTATATTATAATCATTTTCAGTTGAAAATTTTATTTCATTTTGCTTGTGGATGTTAGTATTAGCTGATATTAGATATCCTATTAACTCACATTCTACATTGTTCTTATCAGTTAAGCTATGATTATTATTTAATTCTTGTTTTATATCTGAAGAAAAAGACATTTTAGTCACCTACCTTTGCAATTATTACTCTATCATTATCATATAAATCTTTTATACATATTTTATTTATATATTGACCATTATTATCTAGTAAATTCATAACTTCTTCCTTTTGGTCATAGCCTATTTCTAAACATAAATACCCTCCATATTTTAAGTATTCATATCCTGAGTCTATTATTTTTCTATAAAAATCCAATCCATCTTTTCCTCCATCTAATGCAATATGAGGTTCTTTCTGTACTTCTCTATCAAGTTCTTTAATAATATCTTGTTTTATATATGGTGGATTTGATACTATTATATCATATTTTTCTTTTGGCAAGTTTTCAAGTAAATTAGATTCTACAAATGTTATTTGACTTTCTACATTATTAGTTTTTGCATTTAATTTTGCTACTTCTAATGCTTTACTACTTATATCTAATGCTGTCACTTGTGTATTAGGTAAATATTTAGCCAGTGATATTGCTATTGCTCCACTTCCAGTACATAAATCTAAAATCTTTTTTGAATTTATTTTTTTTGCTATTTCTATTACTTCTTCAACTAAAATTTCAGTATCTTGCCTAGGTATTAAAACATTTTCATCAACAAAAAAATCAAGTTTCATAAACTCTTTTTTGTGAGTTATATGTTCTATTGGTATATCTTTACTAAGTTTTGATATTCCATCAAAAAATTTATCTTCTTGTTGTCTAGTTAGTGGTTCATTATCATATATAATTAGATATTGTCTTGGCTTTCCCAAGACATATTGCATTAATAATCTTACTTTTAGTTTTGGTGTAGTAATTTTTTCCAATTTAAGTTTTGCTACTCCTCTTTCTATTGCTTGTTTTATTGTCATAGTATCACCTTTTTCATATACAATAAAAAACCCCCACCTTAGCCGTCAGCTTCAATTTTTAAGGACCTGCTCCTAAAAACAGGTGGGTGCCTACCTAAATACTAATGGGCTTCTCACTATTATTAGCAAAATGTGAGCTTGCACGCCATACTTAGAGATTAGCCCCTCTTATAACTTGTTGGTTCTAAAAATTACGCTCTTACGCACTACGCAGGGATTATTTAATTATTGATTAATTTATTTATTTTGTATCTTTATATTAGCACATTAGATATTTATTTACAACTAAAATAATTGCTTAATTATTTTGTTTTATTTTTATTTTATTATTTTATCTCGTTTTTTCATATATTATTCTCTTTTTATTAATGTTTTTTGTGTTTGATAAATTATCTTTTTTGTGTTAGAATGTTTTTATATTGGTAGCATGATTTTTGAGCTGATTTTGGGGTCGGAGACAAAAATCATTGCTACCACTTTTTGACTTTCTTAAATATTTTCTTTTTTCATATATTGTCCTCTCTGTGTTTATATAAACATTTACTGATAACTTATAATTTGTCGAGATATATTACTATCTTATTTTTCCCCCACCAATTACAATATCATCAATATAAAATACTGCTGATTGTCCAGCTGATATTGATTTTTGTGGTTCATCATATATTACTTTAATATTATTTCCATAAGGATTAATTTTAGCTTTATAGGCTTTTGCAGAATATCTTGTTTTTACATAGACTACTAATTCTTTATTTAATTTATCAAATAATAACCAATTAACATCTGAAACAAAAAATTCTTTTTTATATAAATCTTTTTCGTCTCCAACAATCAACTCGTTTTTTTCCTTATTAAATCCTATAACATATAGTGGAGTATTGTTGGATATTCCTAATCCTTTTCTCTGTCCTATTGTATATTTATATAATCCTGTATGATTTCCTAGTATCTTACCTTCTGGATTTACAATGTTACCTTTTATACTTTTTATATATGAATTATTTTCCAAAAATGTTTTATAATTTCCATTTGGAATAAAGCAAATATCTTCACTATCTGGCTTGTTTGCTACTGGTGAATTGTGTTTCTCTGCAATTTTCCTTATTTCTTCTTTGCTATTAAATGTCCCTAATGGTAATTTTAATTTATCCAATAATTCTCTTGGAATATTATATAAAACATAGCTTTGGTCTTTTGCAACTGCATTTGCTTTTTTTAATACTTTTTGTTTATATCTTTCTGAATATTCTATTTTAGCATAATGTCCTGTTGCAATATAATCACATTGCAATTCTTGTGCTTTCTTATACATCATGCCAAACTTTAAATATTTATTACATTCTATACAAGGATTTGGAGTCTTGCAATTTGCATAACAATTTATAAAATCATCAATTACATATTTTTCAAATTCATCTTTAAAGTTCAAAGTATAATGTGGTATCTGCAAATAATCACAAACTCTTTTTGCATCCATAGTAGAAGAAATATTACAACAACTTCCTTCAATCTCTCCTTCAAATAGTTTCATTGTTATTCCTATTACATCATATCCTTGTTCTTTTAAAATAATTGCTGAAACACTGCTGTCAACTCCTCCACTCATTCCTAGTAAAACCCTTTTTCTCATACTAAATACCACAACTTTCGCAATGATGTTCTTTTAAATTGCATTTAACCCTAATTTCTTCTTCTGTCAATTTTCCTTCTTTTCTATAATAATCTGCAATAGCTTCGTGTATTGCTTCTTCTGCTAAAACTGAACAATGAAATTTTACAGGTGGCAACCCATCTAGCGCTCTTACTACATCTCCATTTTTTAATGCTAATGCTTCTTCTATTGTTTTTCCTTTTATCATTTCTGTTGAAATACTGCTCGTTGCTATTGCAGCACCACATCCAAAAGTTTTAAATTTTACATCTGTTATGATATTATTTTCTACTTTTATAAACATTTTCATAATATCTCCACAAACTGGATTTCCAACCTCTCCAATTCCTGAAGCATTTTCTATTTTTCCAACATTTCTTGGGTTTGTATAATGCTCTATAACTTTATCTGAATAATTCATTATTTATTTTCCTCCTCTATAAATTCTTCCCATAATGGTGACATTTCCCTTAATCTATTTACTATTTCTACTAAGTTTTCTACTAAATAATCTATTTCTTCTTTTGTATTATATTTTCCTATTGATATTCTCAAAGAACCATGTGCTATTTCATGTGGTAAACCTATTGCAAGTAGTACATGTGATGGATCAAGTGAACCTGATGTACATGCACTACCACTTGATGCACATATTCCTTTTAAATCTAAATTTAAAAGTAGTCCTTCTCCTTCTATAAATCTAAAAGAAATATTACAATTTCCAGGTAATCTTTTTTCCATATCTCCATTTATTTTTATATATGGTATTTTTTCTTTCACTTGTTCTACATAGTAGTCTCTTAGTTCTTTTATTTTTTTATTGTGTTCATTTAAATTTTCATAAGCAAGTTCAATAGATTTTCCTATTCCAACAATTCCTGCAACATTTTCCGTTCCTGCTCTTTTATTTCTTTCTTGATGTCCACCATCTATAAATTTTTCAAATTTTACTCCTGTTTTTACATATAAAGCACCAATTCCTTTTGGTCCATAAATTTTATGCCCTGATAAAGATAAGCTATCTATATTTAATTTTTGAACATCAATTTTTGCATTTCCAACAGCTTGTACTGCATCTGTGTGAAAATATATATTACTTTCTTTTGCAATTTCCCCTATTTCTTCTATTGGCTGAATTGTACCAATTTCATTATTTGCAAACATTATTGTTATTAAAATAGTTGTTGGTTTTATAGATTTTTTTAATTCTTCTAAATCTACTATTCCATTTTCATCTACCGAAATATAAGTTATTTCAAATCCTTCTTTTTCTAATTGCTTACAAGTTTCTAAAACAGCAGGGTGTTCTATTTTTGAAGTTATTATATGATTACCTTTTTTCTTATTTGCTTTTGCTATTCCTTTTATTGCCGTATTATCACTTTCACTTCCTCCTGCCGTGAAATAAATTTCATTAGGCTTACAATTTAACACTTTAGAAATTTTCTCCCTTGATTCTTCAACTGCTTTTCTTGATTCTCTACCCAATTTATATATTGATGAAGCATTACCATAATTTTCTTTTAAATATGGTAGCATTTCTTGTAATACCTCATCATCTAATCTTGTTGTTGCTGCATTATCAAAATACATACTTTTCATGTTCTCCTCCTTTTCATACTAATATAGTAGGAATTATACAATTCTTTTCCTACTATGTCAATAGGAATTAAAAATAAAATAATAGAAGTCATATATTTTTGACTTCTACTTAATTAAATCTTCTAATGTTTTACTATCAATATATTCATTTATTGCATTATCTAATCCTTTCCAAAAAGAATAAGTTTTGCATTTTTTCTGTCTATTGCATTTTCCATCTTCCATTAAACAATATATTGGTGATAAATCTCCTTCAGTTGCTCTTAATATATCTCCTACTTTATATTCTTTTGGTTCATTAGATAATTTATATCCTCCTGTATTACCTCGTGCAGTTTCTAAATAACCTGCTTTATTTAATAAAGCTATTATTTGTTCTAAATATTTATTTGAGATTTCTTGCCTTTTTGCTATATCTTTTAAAGATATATATTTCCCATTACTATTTATTGCTAAATCTATCATTACTCTTAAAGCATATCTTCCTTTTGTAGATATTTTCATATTTTTTTTCCTCCATGAATTATTATACTACTAATTAAGTAGGAATTGCAAGTAGTTATATAAATTTATTATTTCTAGTTCAACTAAATGATTAATATCTTTTTTATCATAGATTTCTTCTACAATACTATGATGATTTTTGTCTCCGACCCCAAAATCACCACTTCAAAAATCAGTCAAAAAATTATCTTACATTACATATAATAATATACAGAAAAATTGTAATAAACTTCCTAATAATATGAATAAGTGAAATACTGAGTGCATCCATTTATGTTTTTTTCCTATTGCATATAGTCCTGCTCCTATTGAGTATGCAATTCCTCCTGCTAATAGTAACCCAAATCCGACATTACCTAATAGTGATGGTAATAAGTTTATTTTTACTATTATGCACCATCCCATTATTAAATAGCATAGCATTGAAAACTTTTTAAATTTCTTTATATCTATTGAATTTAATATAATTCCAAGTATAGCAACTCCCCAAATAACTCCAAAAATTGTCCAACCTGTTGCTGTGTCATATTGTCTTAATGTGCATAATGAAAATGGCGTATATGAACCTGCAATTAATAAAAATATTGAACAATGGTCTAATACCTGAAAAACTTTTTTAGAAAAACATTTCGGACTTAACCCATGATATATACTAGACATAGTATATAATAAAATCATTGTAAATCCATAGATTGCTCCACTTACTACTCCATAAACATTTTTATTTTTTGCAGCAAATACAACACATAATACTGTTGCAACAATTCCTAATACTGCTCCAACTATATGTGATGTCATATTAAAAATTTCTTCTCCTTTTGTATATTTAGGTAAAATTCTATCTTTTAATTTAATTCTTTCCATTTTAGTAATCCTTTCATATTTTATATTGAATTTATCCCCTTTTTTATTACTTAACTTTTTTCATTTCTTACAAGTAAAATGATATTTAAAAATATCATCAATAGTTCTACTTATACACCTTCTATACTTTCCTCATTATTCATTTTGCTTTGATAAATTTCTAATTCAGCTAAAAAATTATCAAAGTATTTTTTTACGCAACTTGATATTTCTATGTACATTTTGTTTTCTTCTGGAAATGTATGTATTGCAAAATGACTTTCTGCCAATAACCATAATCCGTGTATATCCTTGAGTATCAAAGAAATGTTCAACTTTATTTATTATTGTAAATCCACTATCTGATAACATTTTTTCAAATTTTTTTATTGCTGTTTTTTCTTCTTCATATTTAAGCCATGTATTATAATTATACATTATTGCTTTCATTTTCTGTCCTTCTTTCATATTAATTATAATTAATTTATACTTATATTGATTTCTATGTTTTCTTTCTTATAGACATTCTTCAATTAATTATGAGTAATTTATTCTTATATATTTTTAATATTATTGTATATTATATATTTTTTTAATACTTTATTTATTTCTATTTTATATTGCTTTATTTTGTTTACTACAAATTATTATCTCTTTTACCAATTTTGCACTTCTTCATTATAATATTTAATCAATGTTGGCTTGAACATATTGTTTTCTTCTACTTGATTTAAGTCAATTATTTCATCTTTTCCAAAGTTAAACATTGTTGCAATATTTTCTTCTGTTAAATATTTTGTTTCTACTGATATATTTTTTCTAACATTATTTCCATTAAATGCTAGGTTGAATCCCCATTCTCCAAATGATGGTACTTGTAAGTGATATGATAATACATTTTCAAATTGGGTTTTTATTGTTTTATTTATACACCAAAAAGAATTTTTAGCATAATATGGACTTGTTGATTGACAAACCATAACCCCATTTGGTGTCAAATTTGATCTTATATAGTTATAAAATACATTAGTATATAGTTTATTTAGAGCTTCATTATTTGGGTCAGGAAAATCTATAATTATTACATCGAATTTTTCTTGATTTTCTTGAGTAAATAGATAAGCATCTTCATTTATTACTTTTACTTTCTCATTACTTAATGAACCTTCATTTAACTTTTTAATTTGTTCATTTGTACTACATAATTTTGTCATTTCACCATCTATATCAACTAAAACAATCTTTTCTACATCATCATACTTTAAAATTTCTCTTGCAGCTAATCCATCTCCTCCACCTAGTATTAGAACCTTTTGATGCGAATTTGCATATGACATTGGAATATGCACTAGTGCTTCATGATATCTATATTCGTCACTTGTACTAAATTGTAAATTTCCATCTAAAAATAGTCTAATGTCGTCTTTATGTTTAGTCATTACTATTTTTTGATATGGTGTTTGTTCTGATAATATTACATCGTCTCTATAAAGTCCACTTTCTATGCTACTTGTTATATTAGATCCAGTAAATAAAAAGCACAGAATTATTAATAAACATATTATTGATAATATTTTTATTGTTTTGTATTTCTTTATATATGGCTTATATTTTAATATTATTATTAAAGCTACTGCTATATTAATACTTCCTACTAAAAATGTTGTAGTAATGAAGCCTAGTTTTGGAAATAATATTAATGGAAATACAATCGAGCCTATTAGCCCTCCAATATAATCAAAAGTAAATATATTTGCTAAATTTTTTCTAACATTACTTTCGTTGTCTTCTATTATTCTTGTTAATATAGGAATCTCTAAACCTACAAAAATTCCTATTAATATAATTAATAAATACATTATTAAGTCATATATATTTGTATATATATTTGATAAAAATAATATTAAGCTTGAAAAACCTCCTAAGATTCCAACACTCATCTCTATAAATATGAATTTATTAAATAAATCCTCTTTTATGTATTTAGATAAATATGATCCTATTCCCATAGCACTCATATATAAACCTATTGTTATTGAAAACTGTGTTATACTATCTCCTTGTAAATATGAGCTTATACTACTAATTATAAGCTCATATATTATTGAACATATTGATATTAATAATGTTGTTACTAAGAGTAGTCTTCCATCAAATTTTTTTACTGTTATTTCTTTATTTTCTTCCATTATAGAACTCCACTCATTATAATTCCTATTGCAATAAACATTCCACAAATCATAACTCCTATTGCTTTATTATGATTGTCTATTTCTTCTGTAAGTGAAAAATGCTTTTTAAACATAAATTCTGTTATTTTGTATCCAATTAAACAAAATACTAATCCAATTACTACATAAATGATAATTTCTAATAATTTCATTAAAATTTCCATATTTACTAATCCTTTCGTTTTATAAATTAAAATAAATTATATTAATTTATAAATATTATTCAATTTTATTATCATATAATGGGTTATTATATCCTTATATTATTATCCTTTTTTATTGTATAGGAAAAATCGACTTTTATCTTGCCCTTATATAGGATTTTTCCGTATACAACAAGTAAAAGTTACCTTTTAAAAGACCCGCGATAGCTTTTCTTATGTAGCTTCGCTACTTTTCTTATTTTATTACAGTTCTTACAATTATTGCTATTGCTATAAAAATCCCAGCCATTATAAATCCTGCAGCTACATTTTTTTCTTTTAATTCTTTATTAAAATCATATGGTACTGTTAAATCAAAAATACACACCCCTGCTAACATTAATATAATTCCTAGTCCACCATATATTACTGTATTTAATATTTCCATCCAATTTATAATCATAATTTTCTTCCCACCTTTTTATAATTTTTCAATAATAATTATTTTATAGCCTTTCATTCTTAATTATTTATTTTCCAGAGCTTGTTCCTCCTCCTGAAGATGTTCTACTATTTACACTTTTCTGTCTTGCTGAATATGCATAATTATTATATGTACTACTTGAATGTGTTCCTGAGTAATAAGAATGATAATATCTGTAATGGTTTGAATGATACATTGTTCCCGAGTTATTTAAATATTTCTTACTTGAAACTTGTATATAAATTTTCTGATTTTCTTTATAAATAAATGCATATTCATTTTTAGTTTGTAAACCTATACCTTCATCAGCATTTTTATCATCACCACTTGCTTTTGTTATTCCTTCTGGAACTCCATTTATTATATCTTTTACAGTTGCATCTACACTTCCTAACATTGATTCATAAACTTTAGCTTTTTCATTATTTGTGTTATTCGTTACAGAAGTTTCATATTTATACTTACTAGTTTCTTTTTTCAAATATTTTTGCATTGATTTATTGACAAATAAGCCTGAAATCATAGAAATTATTGATGGAAAAAATAGTAATGCAAGCATTAATACCCATATCATTATTGAAGAGTTTCTTGCTTTCTTCGCATTGTTTTTCACATTATTTGGTTCTGTCTTTTCTATCTCACTTGTAACTTGTATATTAGCTGTATCTAGTTTTGTTCCTATACTTTTTTCTGTTTCGTCCTCCCATTTTTCTACTGAAATAATACTTTTTCCATCTTTTGATTTATAGTCAAAATACTCACATTTTTCATATTTGTCAACATCAGTATTTCCAAAGTAATTATTTACTGTTTTTATACCTTTTTCATATAGTTCATATGTCTTATTTTCACTTTGAAATTCTAGTTCATTTATATTAACATATCCTACATATCTATCATATAAATAATATTCTTCTTTATTGTTTTCGTCTTTTTCTACCGATAACCATTTGTGCTTATATGAATTTACTTCTTTTATTTCATATTCCTGCCAAATCCAAGTATCTTCTTTATATTCAACCATATTAATAACCACATATTTTCCGGTTTTAATATTAAGAATTTGCCCCTTTTTTAATTTCACTTTAATCCCCTCTAATATTCAGATTCTTTTAATATTTTTACATTAGATAAACTTATTATTTTTCCAATACTTATTTCTACTTCATCTCTCCATTTTTCTATTGAAAGTATTTTTGTTTTATCTTCTTTATTTGTATATTCATAATAACTAACTTCTTCATTTAATCCAATATCTGTCATTCCAAAGTATGTTTCAACTTTTGCATCGCCTTTTTCATAAAGTTCATATTCGTTATCATTATATATAATATTCATTTTTACTTGGATTTTTATATCCTTCAAAATTTCGTATAGTATGACTTTATTTGATAATTCTACATTTAAGTAATACATTTTGCTTGTTTCTAAATTTTGAAGTTTGTATTCCATCCAATATGAAGATTTTTCTTTGTATTTTACTCCATTTAATATTTTATATTTAATTTTATCAATTAATATATATTGACCTTCTTTTAAATTTATTAAATCCATATTTGTTTCCTTTTTTATTTTTTAACATTATATCTAAATTGGTTGAAAAAATCAATTATTTTTAGTTTTATTTTTTCTTTCATCAGTTGTAACTCGTATATTTTCCATTTCTTTCTTTATTTCTTTTTCTTGTTTGGGTGTTATTTTTAGACTTTTTTCAAATTCTTCCCATTTTTCAAATTTAGTCATTTTTTCACTCCTTTTTTCTATAATTTTTTAATAATTTTCATGTATTCTTGCATTGTATATAATTGTATTTTGATTATAACATATTTATTATAAATTATACTTCAATTTCCTCATAATTAGTTACCAACCTAGCACCTTGCTTTATCAAATCATTAGTTCCTACTGAATTTATTGAATTAATATTTCCCGGCACCACATATACATCTCGTCCCTGTTCTAATGCAAAATCTACTGTTATCAATGTTCCACTTTTCCTTTTTGCCTCAACTACGATTACACCTTTACTTATTCCACTTATAATTCTATTTCTAGCAGGAAAATTTATTTTTTCTGGTTTCACTCCTAATGGATACTCAGAAATTATAGCTCCTTCTTTTTGTATTATCTGTTTTTCTAAGTAATAGTTTTCCTTTGGATATACTATATCTAAACTGTTTCCTACAACTGCAATTGTTTTACCATTTGCTTCAATTGTTCCAATATGTGAAAAACTATCTATTCCCTTAGCTAATCCACTTACTATAATAATTCCTTTTTTTGATAAATTATATGAAAAATATTTTTCTGCTTTTATTCCATATTCACTTGCTTGTCTACAACCTATTATTCCTATCATATTTTTATTTAATATATTTTTATTTCCTTTAATATATATACATACAGGTGCATCATATATTTCTTTTAGTCTTTTGGGATATAATCTTTCATTTATTGTTATTATGTCTATTTCTTTTCTTATCATATTTTCTATATATTCACCTAAACATTCTCGTATTTTTTTATCTAAAATATTTTCTATTTTTTTATTATTAAGCCATTTTAATTGGATTAATTCTTCATATGTTAAATTATATATTCTTTCTGGTGTTTTATATTTGTCTAATAATTTCTTTTTACTTATATTTCCTACTTCTCTTAACATTGAAAGCCATATCCAATATTTTTTATTTTCTAATTTTGCCTCTTCGATTTCTATCTTTCCTTTCTTTCTCATATAATATTGTTAATTAAAATTTAATACATATTTTTTATTTTGACTTATTATCTCTACCTGTAATGATAGAGTGATTCAAATGTTCCTTTACGAATTACAGGTCACTTTTACTTGTTGTATATGAAAAAATCTTATATAGTGTCAAAATAAAAGCTGATTTCTCCTATACAATAATAAAAGACACTTTTAATAAAGTGCCCCTAAAAAATTTTTATTGCAAAAAGTTTCTAAATCTATATTAACCCAATATAAATCTTTTTCATATATAACTTTCTTAATTATTTATACTTTGTTGTTTAATTGTTGCTTTTATAACATTATTCATTAACATAGCTATTGTCATCGGTCCTACTCCCCCAGGAACTGGTGTTATATAGCTTGCCTTATTTTTTACATTTTCAAAATCAACATCTCCAACTATTTTATTATTTTCATCTCTGTTTATTCCTACATCAATAACAACTGCTCCATCTTTTACCATATTTTCTTTTACAAAATTTGCTTTTCCTATTGCTGAAATAAGTATGTCTGCATTTTTTGATTTTTCTTCTAAGTTATTAGTTTTCGAGTGACATATTGTAACTGTTGCATGTTTATTTAAGCAACATGCCATTAATGGTTTTCCTACAATATTGCTTCTGCCTAATATTACCACATTTTTACCTGCTAAGTCAATATTATATTCCTCAAAAATCTTCATTATCCCATATGGTGTGCAAGAAACAAAAGTATCTTGATTTAATATTAGTTTTCCTACATTTATAGGGTTAAATCCATCTACATCTTTTTGTTCTGATATTTCCTTAAAAGCTTCATTTATGTCCAAATTATGTGGTATTGGACTTTGCAATAATATTCCATTTACTGTTTTATCTTGATTTAACCTTTGAATTAATGATATTAAATCTTCTTGTGTAACATTTGCTTTTAATATATATTCCTCATATTCAATTCCTATCTCATCACATGCTCTACTTTTATTTCTTACATATACTTTTGAAGCTTCGTCATCTCCAACCATTATTACTGCAAGTTTTGGTGTTATTCCTTTTTCTTTTAATTTTTCACATTCTATTTTTAAATTTATTCTTGTTTTTTTTGCTAATTCTTTTCCATCTAAAATTATTGCCATCTTAATTAAATAAACTGTTCTATAATATAAATTTTTCTATTTAATAGTTTTATATTATAAAACAGTTCCTATCCTCCTTGTATAATTTGTTCTATTTTAAATTATAATTTACTGGTTCATTTTCTTTTAAAGTTTCTTGAACATCTAATATTCTTTGATTTGAGGAGCCTCTAAATCTAAGTTTTAAATCTTTTTTATCTTCTTCAAACTTCCCATCAACTACCACATCTAAATACTTTAACAATTCTTTTGTTGTTTCATTATTTTGAGCCATTTTTCCTACAACATCTTTTTCAAAATCAAAACCTGTATAACACCAAATATTTTTACTTGGAAATTTTTCTTTTACTTTTTTTACAAGTGGAAGTAATCCTTCTTGATTTTGTTTTTCAAGTGGCTCTCCTCCTAATAGGGAAAGCCCTGAAATATAATCATGATCTAAATAGTTTATAACTTTATCAATTTCTGCATCAGTAAATTTATTTCCATAGTTAAAATCCCATGCACATTGATTAAAACATCCTTTACAATGATGATTACATCCACTTACAAATACTGATACACGAACTCCTTCTCCATTTGCAACATCTACTTTTTTTATATCTGCATAGTTCATCTATATTTCCCCCTATAAATGCATTACTCTTTGTTTTATTTCTTTTGTTTTTCCTGCATTCCAGAAATTTTCTCCTAAATATCCACAAGTTCTTCTAACTACTGTCATTTTTGAATGGTCTTTATTTCCACAGTTTGGACATTCCCATTCATTATCTTTGTTTATAATAATTTCTCCATCAAATCCACATATATGGCAAAAATCTGATTTTGTATTAAATTCTGCATATTGTATATTATCATATATGAATTTTACTGCTGTTTCTAAAGCTTCAATATTGTTTTGCATATTTGGTATTTCTATATATGATATAGCTCCACCTGATGATATTTTTTGGAATTCACTTTCAAATGATAATTTCTCAAAAGCATCTATTTTTTCTCTAACATCTACATGATAAGAGTTTGTATAATATCCTTTATCTGTTACATCTTTAATTGTTCCAAATTTTTCTTTATCCACTCTTGCAAACTTATAGCATAAACTTTCTGCTGGTGTTCCATATAGTGCAAATCCAATGTTTGTTTCCTCTTTCCACTTATCTGTCATTTCTCTTAAATGTTTCATTACTTTTATTGCAAAATCATGTCCTTTTTGTTCTGTGTGTGATACTCCTGTCATTAATTTTGTCATTTCATATATTCCTATATATCCTAGTGACATTGTAGAATATCCTCCATATAGTAATTTATCTATTTTTTCTCCCTTTTTCAAACGAGCTATTGCACCATATTGCCAATGAACAGGACTTATATCTGAATGTGTTCCTAATAAAGCATAATGTCTACACATTAAAGCTTCTTTACATAACTCTAGTCTTTCATCTAATAATTTCCAGAATTTTTCTTCATCTCCCTCTGCAATTATAGCTATTTGTGGTAAGTTAATACTTACAACACCTTGATTAAATCTTCCTTCAAACTTATAATTTCCATTTTCATCTTTCCATGGAGATAAGAAACTTCTACATCCCATTGGGCTAAACACATTTCCTTCATAATTTTCTCTCATTTTTTTAGCTGAAATGTAATCTGGATACATTCTCTTTGCTGAACATTTTACTGCAAGTTTTGTCAAATAGTCATATTTTCCACCTTTTAAACTGTTAAATTCATCTAAAACATATACTAATTTAGGAAATGCTGGTGTTACATATACTCCTGCTTCATTTTTTATTCCTTCATATCTTTGTCTTAGTACTTCTTCAATTATCATTGCATTTTCTTTTATATATGGGTCTCCTTCTTCTAAGTGTAAGAATAATGTTACGAATGGAGATTGTCCATTTGTTGTCATTAAAGTATTTATTTGATATTGAATAGTTTGAACTCCTGCTTTTAACTCTGATTTTAGTCTAGTATCAACTAAATCTTCAATTATGTCATCAGATACCTTTCCTTTATATTTTGTCTCAATTTCTTTTTTAAATTTATTATAACTTTTTCTTAAATATTTACCTAAATGAATTAAATCCACTGATTGTCCACCATATTGATTGCTTGCTACTGCTGCAATAATTTGTGTTGTTACTGTACATGCAACTTGGAAACTTTTTGGACTTTCTATCATTTTGCCATTCATTACAGTTCCATTATCTAACATATCTTCAATATTTATCAAACAACAGTTAAATATAGGTTGAACAAAATAATCTGCGTCGTGAAAATGTAAAATTCCTTCTGCGTCAGCTTTTGCTATTTTCTCTGGTAATAATAATCTTTTTGTTAAATCTCTTGAAACTTCTCCTGCTATGTAATCTCTTTGTGTTGATGCTAATAATGTGTTTTTGTTAGAATTTTCTTCTGCTAATTCTTTATTGTCATTTCTTATTATTCCTAATATTGTTTCGTCTGTTGTATTTTGTTTTCTTACTAAGGCTCTTGTATATCTATATACTATATATTTTTTGGCTAATTCATATTTCTCTATTTCCATTAATTTTTCTTCTATAATATCTTGTATGTCTTCTACTAACATTCTTTTTTTATTTAGCTCTTCAATATACTCAATAATCTTTTTTATATCTTCTTTTGAAGCTCTTTCTCTAGGTTTTACCTCTGTATTTGCTTTTTCTATTGCTACTTGTATTTTTGCTCTATCATAATCAACAGCTCTTCCATCCCTTTTAATAACTTTCATTTTACATTTCCTCCTTAAATAAGTATGTACTTATTATATATCAAAAAAAACTTTTTTCTGTTGCAAAAGCAACAAATTATGAAATATAAATCTTATTCCTCTATTTCTATAGCTTTCAAGAAATATTACATTTATATTACAAAAATATTACAAGTTTATTTCTGTTTTTTTGTTGTTTTTTGTTGTTTTTTACTGTATAATGTTTATGTATAATAAAGGAGCAAAATATATGAGTATTAGTTTTAACTTAGGAAATTTTATTTCTGATTTTTCTGCAACATGTAATAAAGTTCAATGCAAAACTTTTTTAAAAGGTGAAATAATTACTACCTATATCCAAAAGCGTAATCAATTATGTATATTAACATCTGGAATAGCTGATTTAGTTAGATATGATCTAAATGGAAATAGAACTATTGTAGAACATTTTTCTAAAAATGCTTTATTTGGAGAAGTTTTTTATAATGTAACAACAAATAATGAACTTTTGGTAGAGGCCAAGTCTAATTGTACTGTTCTTTTTTATATTTATGATGATATGTTTCAAAAATGTAAAACTAATTGTAAATTCCATCAAATATTATCTGAAAATCTACCAGAATTAATTTTAAATAAGGTAACAGAACTAAATATGAGGATAGAACTTCTAACCAAAAGATCTATCCGAGATAAATTATTAGGTTATTTTTCACTAATATCTACTAGAAATTTAAATACTAGTTTTGAACTACCACTTTCGCTTACTGATTTAGCAGATTATTTAAGTGTTGATAGAAGTGCTATGATGAGAGAATTAAAACTTTTAAAGGAAGATGGAATTATTGAAAAAAGTGGTAATAGAATCAAATTAAATAGAAATTAAAAGACTATCTAAAATATATATTTAATTTTAGTATAGTCTTTTTATTAGTTATATTTATTTTTTTATAGATAATATTTTATATTTCATTGTTCCTGCAGGTGCTTTTACTTCTACTGTTTGTTTTTTCTTAGCACCTAGTAAAGCTTCACCTAATGGAGACTCATTAGATATTTTATTTTCTGCTAAATTTACTTCTGTTGATCCTACTATTGTATATTCAATTTCTTCATCAAATTCCATATCTAATACTTTTACTATATTTCCTATTTGTACTGTTTCTGTATCTATTTCTTTTTCATCTATTATTTTTGCATGTCTTAATTTATTTTCTAATTCTGCTATTCTTACTTCGTTTTCTGCTTGTGCATTTTTTGCTTCATCATATTCAGAATTTTCTGATAAATCTCCAAATCCTAATGCAACTTTAATTCTATCTGCAATTTCTGCTCTTTTTTCTGTTTTTAAATAATTTAATTCTTTATCTAAATTATCATATCCTTCTTGTGTTAAAATTACTTCTTTTTCTTCCATAGTAATCTCCTCCTTATGTTTTATTATTTTTTGTACCTAATTATATTACGGCAAAAAATAAAATTTGTCAATACAAATTTTATTTTTTGCATTATAACCTTATTTTGTTAGTTATTATTTATGCTATCTCTAAGTTATAATTTTTACTAATCCTTTAACAACTCTTTAAAATTCTTCATATAACTAGCTCCTGAGAATATTGTTGCAATAACTTGAACTATCATCATCAAAGTTACTACTATATTCAATACTAATGGCCATCCTTGTAATATTCCTTTGAAACAATCTCCAAATGAATTTAAATCAATAAAGGCTAAAATTATAGCTAACATTTGTGTAACTGTTTTTAATTTTCCCCATATTGATGCTGCAATTACTTTTCCGTCTTTTTCTACTGCTATTAATCTATATCCTGAAACCATAAATTCTCTTGCAAGTACAATTATAGGTATCCAAGCTGGAATTTTTCCAAATTCAACTAACATTACTAATGCTGATAATACTAATATCTTATCTGCTAAAGGGTCTAAAAATTTTCCAAATGTAGTAATTTGATTTCTGCTTCTTGCTATATATCCATCTAGTTTATCTGTTAATGATGCTATTATAAATATTAAATCTACGATTATAAAACTTATAGGTATCCCTAAAAATTCTCCTGGTATTCCTAATAATGGTATTATTACCATTATTGGAACTAATATAACTCTAAAAATTGTTAATTTATTAGCTAAATTCATTTCTTTTCCCACCTTGTTCAATTCTTTTCATTAATTTCCTATTTTAACATTTGAATTGCCTTTTGTAATTGTGTATCATTTTTTTCTTCTATTTCTAATACATTTTCCAAGTCTTCTGGTAATTCTACTTTTTCGTCTGGCTCTATTCCTACTTTATTTATTTCTGTTTTATTAGGTGTCAAATATTTTTCTGTTGTTATTTTTATTCCACTACCATCTGGCAATGTTAATATTTCTTGAATGACACCTTTACCATATGTTTTTACTCCAACAATTTTAGCTTTTCCTAAATCTTTTAAAGCTCCTGCTAAAATTTCTGACGAACTAGCAGTATTTTCATTTGTTAACAATATTATTGGCATTTTTATTATTGGAGCATTTTCTGATTTCTTTACTACTTCTTTATTTTCTTTATCTACTTCATAAAGTAATACTGAATCTTTTTCTGCTATATAATCTGCTATTTTTAAAGCTTCATCTACTATTCCTCCACCATTATTTCTTAAATCAATAATTAATGATTTTGCTCCTTGTTTTTGTAAAGTCTCAAAATTTTTCTTAAAATCTTCTGATGTATTTTCATCAAATGATGTGAATTTTATATATCCAATATTGCTTTCTAGCATTTTGCTTTCTACTGGATTTACAGTTACACTTTCTCTTTTTATATCTAACTCTAAAGTTTCATTTCCTCTTTGTAATTTTAATTTTACTGTTGTTCCTGCTTCTCCTTTTATTTTTGAGCTTATTGTATTCATATCATTTGCAGTACATTCTTGCTCATCAACGGCTAAGATTAAATCTCCTGCTTGAACTCCTGCTTTTTCTGCTGGGCTATTTTTTATTGGAGCCACTACCATTATTTTGTCAGATTTTTTATCTTGTATCATATATATACCTATACCAACAAAATTCCCTTTGGTATCTTCCATATATTCTTGCATTTCTTCCTTAGATATATATTCAGTATATTTATCTCCTACTCCTTCAATATATCCTCTTATTGCACCTTCTTTTAAATCTTCTTCATTTATTTCACCTAAATAATATTTATCAAGTATTGCTTTATATGTGTCTAAAGAATTTGCTATATCCTTACTTTCAGGAGATGCTGAGAGTAATAAATGTTTATTTAAATTATCTCCTTTGACAAAATATTGATACAATCCTATCGATGTTATCATAAAAGTTATAAAAGCTACTAATACTATTAACATTATAATTTTATATACTTTATATCTCTTCTTTTCTTCCATTATACATTTTACAACATTATATAAATAATATTGCACTCCTTTTTATTATTTAGGTTTTTTACAAGAAGATAAGCCTATAAACTTCTTTTTCAATTCCTGATGTATGTTGCAATATAAAATTTTATATTAACCTTCGTAATATTAAAACAATAACTAAATTTACAATAAAGTTTTTCATTTATCAATTTCACTATCTAAAAGCTTATTTTTGTTGTTTTAAAGTCATTTAAACTATATAATAAAGACACTGTTTTTGATTTTTTCGAAAATATGAATAGTGCAAAAACTGTGTCTTTAGTAAATATCATTATATTTAATATTATTTATATTTTTAATTTATATTCATATTGTTTTTTAAATATATATTATGAGCTATTTTAATAATTTTGTTTTTCATTTGATTGTATAAAATATATACTAAAAATACTTATTAGGATCAACTCTAGAGTCATCTCCATATTTTTTAGCACTATAACTATATGTATATGGTGGTTTTCTTGCTTCAAAGTGTAAATGTGGTCCTCCTGAATTTCCCGAATTTCCACTTTTCATTATTACTTGTCCTTGTGAAACCATTTGCCCTGGTGATACACTAACAGAACCAGGTGTTCCGTGAGCATACCAAGTTTGTAGTCCATTTGCATGTTGTATTACTACATGTGTTCCATAACTGCTTGTTAAATTTTGTACTGACATTACCACTCCAGCTGCTGCTGCATATATTGGTGTTCCTATATTAACTCCGTAATCTATTGCTCCGTGGAATTTACCACTTGATGGATAATATCCATTTGCTGTAATTGTTCCTCCTTTTACAGGTCTTATGAAATATCCTGAGCCAGATGATGAATTCCCTCCATTGCCACTATTTGATGATCCCCCACCATTTGAAGGTTTATTATTTGACGAACCTCCACCATTTGATGGCTTATTGTTTGATGAATTCCCTCCACCACCATTTGATGGCTTTTTATTTTCTTCTTGTTTTTTTAATTCTTCTAATTGTTTTTGATATTTAGCTTGAGCTACCTTTATATCATTAAGTATCTTTTGATTATCTTTTGTTAATTGATCTATTTCTTCTTGTATATCTTGTTCTTCTTTTGATAATTGTGCTACATATTTGCTTTTTTCATTCTTAGCAGTTTGTAGTTGAACAGACATACTTTCTTTTTTTGCTTTTGAACTTGATAATTCTTTTTTACTTGTTTCTAAGGTCTCTTTTGCCGTTTTTATTTCTTCTTCTTCTTTCTTTATTTTCTCCATTAATTCTAGATCATTTTTAGCTATTTCTGTTACATAATAGTATGTAGATAGAAAATCTGTAAAACTTTCTGCTGAAAGCAAGACATCTAAATACGAAGTTTCTCCTGCTTCATATGTTGCTACTAATCTTTTTTCTAATAACTCTTTTTCTTTTTTATAATCTTCTTGTTTTTGTGTTATTTTATTTTGAGAATCTTCAATTTTTGTATTTAAATTTGTAATTTTCAAGTCTAAATCTCCAATTTGGCTTTCATAGTCCGAAATTTGGTTATTTAAGTTATCTACTTGCTTTTGTGTTTCATTTTTTTCTTGAGAAACTTGTTGTTTTTGTTGTTTTGCTTCATCAATTTTTTCTGAAGTATCTGATTGCTTATTTTGTAAATCTTTTATTTCGTCTGCTAATACTATTCCATTAAACTGAAATAAAAGCATTATTACAATTACCCCTCCTATTATTTTTCCAAATAATCTCTTCATAAGTTCCTCCTAATAAATTTATCTATTTTAAGTATGGTGCTGGATTAACTGGTACTCCATTTACTCTTACTTCAAAATGTAAATGATATCCTGTTGAATTCCCTGTTGTTCCTACACTCATTATTTGTTGTCCTTGGCTTACCTTTTGTCCTACACTTACTAATCTTGAACCTGGTGCACCATGTGCATATAAAGTCATTGTTCCATCATGATGGTTTATTACTATGTATTCTCCATAACTTCTGTATGTACCATTTGAATTTTTTAAAGCTGTTGATGTTACAACAGTTCCTGATTTTGCTGCCAAAATTGGTTTTCCTGATATTCCTGCTCCACTGAAATCTACTCCTGTATGATTTGCATATCCCATCCATCCACAAGTTATTCCATATCCTACTATTGGTCTTATATATCCACTAGCACTAGGATTATTTGTAATATTGTTATTTGAATTTCCTGAATTTGCTGCTTGTTCAGCTTCTTTTTTAGCAATTGCTGCTAATTGTGCTTGAATATCTCTTTTGTCTCTTTCAAATTGTTCTAATTGTTCTTGGGTGTTTTTTTCATCTTCATTTAATTTTGATACATAAGAATCTTTTTGGTTTTTAGCTTGTTTTAATTGAGTTGCTTTTGACTGTTTCATCACTTTTGAATTATTTAACTCACTTTTACTATTTTCTAATGTAGTTTTCGCTTTTTCAATCTCTTCTTCTTCTTTCTTTATTTCTTCCATCAATTCTTTGTCATTTCTTGTTATCTCTGTAACAAAATAATAATTTGATATTAAATCTGTTAAGCTACTTGAAGATAATAAAACATCTAAATATGAAGTTTCTCCTGCTTCATATGTCGCCACTAATCTTTTTTCTAATAACTCTTTTTCTTTTTTATAATCTTCCTGTTTTTGATTTAATTTATTTTCTGCATCTTTTATATCATTATTTAACTTAGAAATTTGTTCATCCAATTTGTCTATTTCACTTTCATATGAAGAAATTTCAGTTATTAAACTTTCTACTTGCTTTAAAGTCTCAGATTTTTCTGCCTGAATTCCCTCTAGTTCTTCCTTAGCTTCTTCAATTTTCTTGTCTGTATCGCTACTATTTTCCTTCAATTCTGATTTTGTTGCAGCAAAAACATTTACTTGTGCAAACATTATTATAATAGTTAGTACCCCTAGTATTTTTAAAGATATTTTTTTCATATGATTTTCATGTATAATATATTTCTATATTATACTCTCCTTTCTTACTTTGTTTATTTTTACTTTTCTTAGGTTTACTTATTTGGTGAACGAAAGCGACATATTTAAAATATTTTGACATTTTAAATTACTTATATGTCGCATCTTTGTTTAAATTTCTTAGTTTTTTTTGCTTTCTACTATTTCATTTTCATCTTTTGTTTCATTTTGGCTTTCACCTAAATCTTCATCTTTTTCTTCTTCCTTATCTGGAGAACTTGGTATAACACCATTTGTAATATACTCTATTGGATTTGTAACTACACCATTAATTCTCACTTCAAAGTGTGCATGTGGACCTGTTGAATATCCTGTTGAACCTACTTTTAATATTGGATCATTTCTTTTTACAGTTTGTCCAACCGTAACTAAAATTTCTGAGCCATGTGCATATAATGTTGATATTCCTCCTCCATGGTCTATTATTACCATATTTCCATATGCAGTGTTATATCCTGCCTTAGTAACTATTCCATCATTTGCTGCTACAAAATTTGCTCCCATTGGTGCACTTATATCTACACCTGTATGTAGCTTATATTGTCCTGTTATAGGATGTACTCTCATACCATAGTTTGATGATATTTTTGTATATCCTGGTACTGGCCATGCTAGAACTCCACCTATATATTCAGTGTCTAATCCTTGTTTAGCAAGTTCTAAAATTTGTTTATTTATTTCATTATATTGCGATGTTATTTCATCAATCTGAGCTTGTTTAGCTTTTTCCTCATCTGATAATTTTGATATATAGTTTTCTCTCAAAGTCTTTGTGTTTTGTAAAATTGTTGATGTCCTATTTTGATTTTGTAATGCTACTTTTAATTTTTCTTGACTCTTTTCAAGCTTTTGTTTTGATAAATCTATGTATTTTTTTTGCTGACTAACCTCGTCTAGCATTTCTTTGTCTAATGCTGTTATTTGTGTTATTAAGTAATAATTTGATAAAAACTCTGAAATATCTTTTGATTTTAGTAATACATCTAGATATTTAATTTCTCCTGCTTCATATATCGATACCAATCTTTTTTCCATTACATTTTTTTGTCTTTCATATTTTTCCTCTGCAACTTCAAGTTTTGATTTAATATCATTTATAGCAGTTTCTAACGTTGATATTTCGTTATTTAGTTTATCTACTTCCTCTTCTGATTTTTGTATTCTTTCATCTAATTTTTCAATTTGTTGTAAGTTTTCTGATAATTGACTCTGTACTTCATTTAATTGATTATTAGATTCATTCAATTGATTTTGTAAATCTTGTTGCTGTGATTGTAAATTTTCTAAATCATCTGCATATATATATGTTGCATATGTACAAATAATCATAAAGGCTAAAACAATACATAAAATTTTACGCACGTCCTATTCTACTCCTTACACTTTTAAATATTTTCTCATAGAAATTATACTTCCTAAAGCTCCTATTCCTATACCTAATAGCATATAAACAACTATTATTGAATTGAACATATCTCCAAAGCTTACTAAACTTACTCCCATAATTTTCATAAATGATGAGTTTACCATTTGTTCAGCTATAAAGTTATATGCTAATCCAACTAATAAAATTGAAATTAAACTAGATATTATTCCTATAATCATACCTTCTACAATAAATGGCCATCTTATAAATCCATTTGTTGCTCCAACATATTTCATTATAGAAATTTCTTTTCTTCTTGCATGAACTGTTAATTTTATTGTATTTGCTATGATGAATACTGAAATTACTATTAATAATAGTAAAATTACTCCTGTAACTATTTTTATTCCATTTGATAAATCAATTAATGTTGTAACTGTTTGGTTTGAACTTGTTATTTTTTTTACATTATCTAATTTACTAATTTCATCTTGTACTTGTTGATTTAAATTTAAGTCCGTTAATGTAACTACATATGAGGCAGTAAATATATTATTTTCACCTTCATATCCTTCTAACAAACTTTCATTTTCTTCTCCAAACTTTTCTTTCATTTGGTTTAAAGCATCTTCTTTTGATTTGAATTGAGTTTTATTTACCCCTTCTATTTTAGATATTTGTTCTCCTAATGCCTTTATTTGCTCGTCTGTTGCTTCTTCTTTTGCAAATACTTGTATTCCTTGTGAATCTTCTACATCTTTTACAAAATGATTAATATTTTCCCCTAAGATTAAAAATACTCCAAAAATAATCATAGTAGCACACATTATCATAAGTGATGCTCCTGTTGATTTCTTATTTTTAAAAACATTACTAAATCCTTCTCCAATTAAATAACCAAATATATTATATCTCACAATCATACCCACCTTTTTTATCGTCTCTTATTATTTCACCTTTTCTAATATGAATTACTCTTTTTTTCATCTTATCAACAATATCCTTAGCATGTGTTGCAACTACAACAGTTGTTCCTCTCATATTTATGTCATTTAGTAATGTCATTATATCCCAAGCAGTATCAGGGTCTAAGTTTCCAGTTGGCTCGTCTGCAATTAGCATTGATGGATTATTTACTAATGCTCTTGCTAAAGCTACTCTTTGTTGCTCTCCTCCTGATAACTCATTTGGATACATTTTTGCTTTTCCACTTAATCCTACTAATGAAAGTACCATTGGCACTTGTCTTCTTATATGTCTTGGTGTTGCTCTTACTATATACATTGCATAAGCAACATTGTCATATACTGTTTTATCTGGTAAAAGTCTAAAATCCTGAAAAACAACTCCCATACTTCTTCTTAAATATGGAATTCTATTTGGTTTCAAAAAAGTTGTATCTTTCCCATTTATTATTATATTTCCTGATGTTGGTTCCTCTTCTTTTAATATTAATTTTATTAATGTAGATTTTCCACTACCTGATGAACCAACTAAAAATGCAAATTCACCTTTATCTATCCTAAAATTAGCTCCTTTTACGGCTTTAGTTCCTGTATCATATGTTTTCACTACATTTCTAAATTCAATCATCTTTCGCTCTCCTTATACTTTTTCGTACACTATATCTATTCTACATAATCATAACAATAAAGTACAAAATTTGCAATAGTTTTTGTCTAAAAAATATTAGAAAATATTGGATTTTGGAACATTTTCTTGTTATTTAAAATTAATAGCAAATTACTATCAAAATATCGTATAAATAGCTAAAAAACAATACTTAATTGAATGGAACAATCTACTTTCATTTATTACTAAATAATATTATTTATTGTAGAGAAGCTGAAACTAGTTGATAATTATAATTTTTTGGAATTTTGACGTTCGTATGAAATGAAGATTAGAATTGGTTAGGTTTTCGAATGAGGAATGCTCACGGTACTTGAAGTATGAAAGGGTCTGAGTGAGAGA
>USFW01000009.1 GCA_900553985.1 uncultured Clostridium sp. | reverse complement strand
AATCTTCATTCCATGCGAACGTCAAAATCCAAAAAATTATAATTATCAACTATTTCCAGCGGCTAATCCAAAAAAAATAGGTCAAAAGAAAAATTTACTTAACTTCGTAAATTTGACCTTTGACCTCAAATTCTATTTATTTTTTAATGAAATTACTATTCTTCTGTGTGGTTCTTCCCCAACACTAACTGTTTCTACTTTAGTATTTCCTTGTAATTTGCTATGAATAATTTTTCTTTCATATGCTTGCATAGGTTCTAATTTAACAGCTTTTCTTGTTTTTATAACTGTTTTAGCTACTTTTTCTGCTAAATCTTCTAAAGTTTTTTCTCTTTTTGCTTTATATCCTTCAATGTCTAATATAACTCTTATTTTACCTTTTATTCCTTTACTAGCAACTGCTGATAATATATTTTGTAATGCATATAAAGTTTCACCTCTATATCCAATTAGATACCCCAAATCTTTATTAAATAAATTAACTTTTATCGCTTTATCTGTTTTTTCTATTGAATATTCTGTATTTTCAGGTAATTCTTTAACAAATTCTTTTAAAAAATTTTCTAAATTTTCTGTTGCTTTATCTTGTTCTTCATCACTCATATGAATATCTTTTTTTACTTTTTTTTCAGTTTTATTTTCTTTCACTGTCATTTCAACTTTAACTACTCTTGGTGCTAATATACTAAAAAAACTTCTTTTATCTTCATTTTCTAATACTTTTATTTCTACCATATCTCTTGGAAGTTTTAACTCTTTTAAACCTTTTTCTATTGCTTCATTTGTTGTCTTTCCTTCTGAAATAATACTTTTTTCCATCTGATTATTCCTCCTCAGTTTTTATAACTTTATCTAAAACTACTCTTTCAACAATCATTAATATATTGTTTACTAACCAATATAATGCTAATCCTAAAGGAGCTACAAGCGCTACTGAAATAGACATTATAGGCATCATCCAAGACATCATTTTATTAGTTTGCATTACTGCATCTAACTCATTATTTTCTTCTTCTGGTACTAGTTCTTTTCCAGTTGTACCATCAATTGTTGTCTCTTTAGTCTTTTTATTAGATTTCTCTTGCATTGAAGTAGTTAACCTTATAGAAATAAATGATGATAAAATATATAAAATTGGTATTATATATACTGTAAAATCAGTTAAATTTTGTTGTGGTACTTTACTTAAATCTATTCCTAGGAAATTCATTTGTAAATTTATTTTTTCTATATTAGCATCTTCTGGATTTTTTTCTTTTAAGAAATTATATTCTCTAATTATATCAATTTCAGGATATGCTCCACTTACGGATTTCCCACTTTCCTGAATTTGAGTTACATATTTAGAAATATCTTCTGCTGGCATTTTTTCCATAAATGTTAATGGTGATCTTACTAAATAGAAAATTGAAAATAACAATAAAAATTGTATTATTGCTGTAAAACACCCACTAAATGGATTCATTTTTTCGTTTTTATATAAATTCATCATTTCCTGATTCATTTTCTCAGGATTATTTTTATACTTAAACTGAATTATTTTCATCTTTTCTTGAATTTTAGCACTTTTTTTCATTGTTTTTTGTTGTTTAATTGAAAATGGCAAGAATATCAACTTTATAACTATTGTAAAAAGTATAATTGCCAAACCATAGTTACTTGTTAGGTTATAAAATAATTCTAACAAATAACCAAAAATATTTGCAAAAAATTGAAACATTTTTATTTCCTCCTACCCTATTTTAACGGATCATATCCTCCTTTTGAAAAGGGATTACATCTCAATATTCTCTTAATTCCTAAAAAAACACCCTTTATTACACCATATTTTTCAATTGCTTGTTTTGTATAATCTGAACAAGTAGGATAAAATTTACATTTTATATTTTTACTATCTAACCATAATGATATATGTTTTTGATAGAAATTAATCAAACTTATTAGCACCTTTTTCATGATTTTTCCTCAAAAATGTTTGCTTTTTTTAAAATAAATTCTAAATCTTCTTTTACTTTTTGAAAATTTAATTCATCCACATTTGTTTTCTTCTTGCATAAAATCACTATACTATTCCCAACTTTTATATTTTCCTCAAAAACATAATACCCTTCTCTTATTAGTCTTTTTAAATGGTTTCTTTTAACTGCTTTTCCTATTTTTACACTTATAGCAATCCCTAAAAAGTTATTTTTTTGATTATTATGTTTAATAAAAGCTTCTATATATCTTCCAGAATAGTATTTTCCTCTATTCAAAACACTTCTGAATTCATAATTTTTCTTTAACATTAAAGTCTTTTTCATTGTTCTCTTCCCTATTAGTTAGACTAAAAGGCTCGCATAATATTAAATATTAATGCGGCCTTTTCTAATAATGCTCTAGAAACTATTTTTAAGCAATTCTTAAATTATGCTGTTAATTTTTTTCTTCCTTTAGCTCTTCTTGCTTTTAATATGTTTCTTCCAGCTCTTGTTTTCATTCTTTTCATAAAACCATGTTCTCTTTTTTCTTGTCTATTTTTAGGTTGAAATGTTCTTTTCATTTTAGCACCTCCTACTGTTTTTTATTTATATAAATTCCTCTTGGAAATTATCTGCTACAATTAAGCAATATAGATTATACATTACATTCTTGATAATTGTCAAGCAATTTTGTTTTTTTTATAAAAATTTACGGAAATTCAAGCTTGAAAGAGTTTTAAAAGTGCTCTTTTTAGAATTTTTTGGAATAAAAAACAAATTATAAACAAACAAAAAATAATATTATTATAAAAAACTTAAGTAATAAGGCTTAAAAAAATTTTTTGTAAAAATTTCTCATTTTTTGAAAAAAGAACAAATTTTTAGTAGATTTTTTGTTTTTTTTGTAATATTATTGTAATATAATACGACTTATCCACAACTTTTTTTGAATCTTTCCACAGTTCCAAAAAATTTTCCACAATTAACTTGACTTATTTTATAAAAGTTTGTTATTATATCAAAGTATAAAAAAATATGAATTTTACTAGAAAACACTTAAATTTTTGTTCGCAAAAAAATTTTTATTTTTACAAAAATATTACAACATTATCAACAATTGTGGATAACTTTGTGGATAACTATAAAGAAAGGATGATAATTTAATGGCCATTGATAAGAACGAATTACTTGCAAAAATAAAAGAACTATTAGAGCCTGAAGTAACTAAAATATCTTATGATACTTGGATAATGCCTTTAGATATCAGAAGTATTGAAGGAGACAATATTGTTTTCACAACTATTTCAGAATTTCAAAAAGATTTTATTGAAAACAAGTACAGAAGCTTAATTTTTAACACATTAAGATACATAACAAACAAAGATTGGACATTTTCAGTTGTTGATTTATCAAAAGAAGATGCTTTAGAGGAAAAACCTAATGACATCATAAAAGATATAAATAAAGCATCTTCAACTGAGATAGAATCAAACAAATCAACACTAAATCCAAAATATACTTTTGAAACCTTCGTTGTAGGGAACAATAATAGGTTTGCACATGCAGCAGCTTTAGCAGTAGGAAATGATCCTGCAAAATCTTACAACCCATTATTTTTATATGGAGGAGTAGGTTTAGGAAAAACTCACTTAATGCATGCAATAGGAAATAGAATATTAGAAAATGACAAATCAAAAAATATTTTGTATGTAACTTCAGAAAAATTTACAAATCAATTAATAAATGCAATAAAAGATAACAAAAATGAATTTTTCAGAAACAGATATAGAAATATTGATGTTTTACTAATTGACGATATTCAATTTATTGCTGGAAAAGAAAGAGTACAAGAAGAATTTTTCCACACATTTAACTCTTTATACGAAGATGGAAAACAAATTATAATTTCTAGTGATAAGCCTCCAAGAGATATTCAATTTCTTGAAGATAGACTAAAATCAAGATTTGAATGGGGATTACTTGCAGATATATCTTGTCCAGATTATGAAACTAGATTAGCAATTCTTAGGAAAAAAGCTCAAGATGAAAATATTTTGATAGAAGACTTAATTTTATCAAACATTGCAAATAAAATTGATTCAAATATTAGAGAATTAGAAGGTGTTTTCAATAAAATCGTAGCTAGAGCTTCACTAATTCATAGCCCAATAACTATTGAATTAGCCGAAAACATAATAAATGAGTTCAAATATGAAAGTGAAAAAGTAATATCTTGTGACTTTATAAAAGAAACAGTTGCAAAATATTTTAGCATAAATAAAGATGACTTGGCAGGAAATAAAAGATCAAATGACATTGCATTTCCAAGACAAATTGCAATGTATCTATGTAGAGAGATTGCAAATATGTCTTTTCCTCAGATAGGAGTAGACTTTGGAGGAAGAGATCACTCGACAGTAATGCATGCTTGTAAAAAAATTGAAAAAGAAATAAAAGAAAAAAATAATACAAAGCTAATTGTGGATAGTGTGAAAAACATAATTATAAATGGCAAACAATAATGAAATCATTAAAATTTAAAAATTTTTAAAATTTGTGTTTGTAAAAATAAATGTTTGTGAAAATAAAATCAATCTATACTTACGGAACAGCTACATTAGATATCCACACCCAGATGTTAATAAGATGTTAAAAAACTGTGAACATCTTAGGTTATACACAAATCACAATATTACCTGTGGATTATTTAAAGAGTTTTCCACTGAATTATAAACAGTAATTTTATTAGGGATTTCAAGTTTCAACATAGTTTTCCACAGTTTCCACAGCACCTAATACTATTACTACTAAATATATTATATTATTTAATAAGGAGGACGCAAAATGAAAATAGTATGTTACAAAGACAAAATAATAAAAGCTATTAATTCCGTAGTAAAAGGTGTAGCATCTAAAACTACAATGCCTATACTAGAAGGAATACTTATACAAACAAATGATAACGAAATAAAATTAACAACCTATGATTTAGAAATAGGGATAGAATATATAATGGAATGTGATGTAGAAGAACAAGGAAGTACAGTAGTAAATGCTATAATGTTTAGTGAAATTATAAGAAAATTACCAGATACAGAAATACATATTAGTGTAAACGAAAATAATTTACTAGAAATTGAATGTGAAGGCTCACATTACAAACTAGCAACTATGAATCCAGAAGAATTTCCAGAATTACCAAAAATAGAAATAGAAAATTCAATAGAAATTGACCAAAATGTATTAAAAAATATGATTAGAAAAACAATTTTTGCAACAAGTACTGAAGAAAGTAGACCAATTTTTACAGGATGTTTATTCGAAATAGAAAATAATAAATTAAGTTTAGTTGCAGTAGATGGTTTTAGACTAGCATTAAGAACAATATTCCTTACAAAACAAACAAAAGACTTTAATGCAGTAATACCAGGAAAAACTTTAGTTGAAGTAAACAAAATTTTATCAGATTCTTTTGAACCAGTAAAAATAGGAGTATCAAAAAATCAAGCATTATTTGAAATGGACAACTGTAAAATAGTTACAAGAATCCTAGATGGAGAGTTTTTAAATTACAAAAATGTAATTCCAAGTAATTGGGAGACCAGAATTAGAGTAAATAAAAACAATATTCAAAACAGTTTTGAAAGAATAAGCTTAATTTCAGCATCATCTATGGAAAAAGAGAAAAAATATCCAGTAAAAGTACAAGTAGATATAGGAAAAGTTGTAATATCATGTACAAACCAAACAGGTGATGCTAAAGAAGAACTATTTGTTTCAACAGAAGGAAAAAACTTAGAAGCAGGATTTAATCCAAAGTATTTCTTAGATGCATTAAAAGCAATAGAAGATGAAGATGTATTTATAGAATTTGGTAGTAGCATATCCCCATGTTTAGTAAAATCTGTGGAAAACAATGATTATGTATATATGATTTTACCAATTAGATTAAAAGAATAAATGTTTAAGCATTTATTCTTTTTTTGAGCAATTTATTAGAGAAGTGTTAATAAAGTTTTCCACATTTTATTTATTATTTGTGGAAAACTTTTTTGACAAAATTCAAATAAATTAGAATAAAATCGAAAAAAATTCAAAATAAAAGAAAAAAGGAGATAAAGTATTTTTAAATAATTGTGGAAAGTGAATAAAATCGTGAAAAATCAAAAAAAATAGTAAAAAAAAGATAAAAAAAGATATTAGTACAATTTTGAGGAAAAAAGTTATACACATTCTTTGATTTTTTATGTGGAAAATTATTATAAGGAATTTATTAATTAATTTAAAATAAAATTAATTTAATTAATAAAATAAAAATAAATAATTAAAAACATAAAATAAATTAATTATTAAAAAATAAAAAAATAATAAAAAATAAAATAAATAATAAAAAAAGACGAATTAAAATCAAAAATAAGGCAAAAAAATAATTAAATAAATATAATTTAATTATTAAAAAATAAATAAAAACAATAAAAATAAAATAAACAATAAAAAAGACGAATTAAAATCAAAAATAAAGTAAAAAAATAATTAAATAAATATAATTAATTATTAAGAAATAAATAAAAATAAAATAAAAAACAACAAAGATTAATTAAAATCAAAACTGGAATTAAAAATAAATAAAAATAATAATTATAAAAAATAAACAAAATAAAATCAAATAAATAATTTTATTAAAAAATAATATTAAATAAAATAAAAAAATTAAACAAGATATTAATATAAAAAAGCAAGGAGGAATTTATATGGAACTAATAAATGATATTGAAAGAAATAATAATTTATTAAAAAATAATGAACAAAATAATTTTTTAGAGACGACATTAGGAAAAGTTATAAATACAGGGATAGACATAGGAATAAGAGCAATTTTTCCTGATTTTATAGAGGACAAAATAATTAATATAAAAGATAATATTTTTGACTACGGAATTGTAGATGGAATAAAAGAAACTATTGACGAAGCAATAAATTTAGGGAAAAGTGCAGTAGGAATATTTACAGGAAATTTTGAAAATGTTGAACAAATGCAAAATGCAATAGAAAAAGGAGGATTAATAGATGGAATATCAGATTTAGTATCTTTTGCAGTAGAGAAAGCACAAGAATCAGGAAGAATAAATTATTCACTTGGAAATACAATAGAAAAAGGAAAAGACATTATATTAAATAATATAGAAAGTAATATAGAAAAAACTTTTTCTGAGCAAATTATTTCTGTTGATAAAATGAATAACTATATTAATAGTTGGAAAGATAGCTTTGAAAATAAAGACTTTGAAAAAATGGAAAAAGACTATAAAAAAATTCAAAAAGAACTTCCAAATTTAGTGCCACTAGAAAAAACATTACAAGATGCAAAATCAATAGAAATTTTACATAACCTAATTAAAAATAATGGGAATAATTTTAATTTAACACAAGAAGAAATGGAATTAGTAAATAAATTAAACAAATAAAATTTATGAATTAATAATCTATAAATTCTATAATTATAATCTATTTTATTTAATATTATACTTTTTTATATATTATTATATTTTTTTAAATAAGTGAAAGAGCTATGAATTAAATCATAAATATATTCAATAGTTTCAGAGGAACAATTATTTAATATATTATTTATTTTATTTATAGTATCAGTATTTTCTAATTTACCAAAAAGTATATAATCAGAGGAACTACCAGTATAAGCAACAATTTTACTTAAAGTTTTTAAGCTTAATGACCTTTCACCTCGTTCAATTTGACCTAAAAATACTTCGGATATATCTATTATTTCAGAAAATTTTTCTCTACTCATATTAAATTGTTCTCTTAATTTTCTAATTCTTTCTCCAACTAATACATTATCAATTTGTTTTATATATTCCTGCATAAAAATAATTCCTTTCATAACAGTATAAATATTAAGTATTTATATATTATATAATAAATTTTAAACAATACTAATATGCTAAAATCAAATATAAAAATGATACTAAGAGCAAATGGGAAAAAGTATAAAAAAATAAAAAAAGAAGAAAATATTAATAAAGTAAAGTTAAGGAGGATATAATGGAAAAATTTGAAATAGAACTAAAGGATTTATTAGATAATTTTTACAATTCAGAATATGAAAATTTAGATAAAATAATTATTAAATGTGAAAAAACTAAAGAAATGGAAAAGATAAAAATATTAAAAGAAAATGCATGGAAAGAATTTGAAGAAAAAATTAAAATAAATAATGAGATGTTAAGTAACATAAAAGAAATAATAGAAAATAATGAAAATAAAAGATTATCTATTTATAATAAAATAATGTATAAACAAGGATTTGTTGATGGAATTAATTTATTAATAAATTGCATATTAAAAAATAATAATATAACAAATAAGGAGTATTAAAAAGAAAGAGTCTAAATTAATATTATTTTTAAAAAGTTATTAGAGAATAAATAATATGTATATCAAATGAAAAGGAGAAAAATATGGAGTTAGAAAAAATAAAGAACAATTCAATGGTTATTAAATATCAAAATACAGAAAATGTATTAAAGGATGTATGTTTCATTATAGATTCTGCAAAAAGTTATGCTTATCATTCAGTTAATATTGCTTTAGTTGAAAGAAATTGGTTAATTGGATATAGAATTTCAGAAGAAGAATTAAAAGGTAATAATAGAGCTGATTATGGAATAGAAGTAATTAAAAAATTATCTAAAGAACTTACAAAAGAATATGGAAAAGGATTTGATAGAAGTAATTTATATAGATTTTTAAGTTTTTACAAAAATTTTCCACAGATTGTTGACTCATTGAGTCGACAATCTGGAATGCTGTTATCTTGGACACATTATAGAACATTATTACAAGTTTTTGATAAAAAAGCTAGAGCTTGGTATGAAAAAGAGGATTACTATATTGATTTGGTTTTTTATAATTATATTTTAAAATGTTTTGTATTAATTGATTTAAAAACTAAAAAGATAACACATCAAGATGTTGGGCAGATGGATATGTATGTAAAAATGTATGATGAAATAAAAAAATCTAAACAAGATAATCCTACAATTGGAATTTTACTATGTTCAGAAACAGATGAAGACATAGCAAAATATTCTATTTTAAAAGGTAATGAACAATTATTTGCATCTAAATATAAACTATATCTACCAACAGAAGAAGAACTTAGGGCTGAAATAGAGAATCAAAAAACAATATTTAATTTACAACACGAGAAGGACAATAATGAAGATAATAAGTAAAATTATTAGAAAAATGAATTTAATGAAAAGTACCACAAATCCTAAGTTTCCCTAAAACTTTTCCCCTAAAATACTTGCAAAATTCTATTTGTTATAATATAATACAAATGTAGAAATAACAATGGAAAGAGGGAGAATAATGGACGAAAAACATGAAAGAAAAGACGGCAAGATTATAGAGAGAGATATAGAAAAAGAAATGAGAGCAGCATATGTTGATTATGCAATGAGTGTTATTGTATCTCGTGCACTTCCAGATGTAAGAGATGGTTTAAAACCTGTTCATAGAAGAATTTTATATGCTATGCATGAAGATGGAATTACATCAGACAAGCCATATAGAAAATGTGCAAATACAGTAGGTTCTGTTTTAGGTAGATATCATCCACATGGTGATAGTTCAGTTTATGATGCAATGGTAAGAATGGCTCAAGATTTTTCAATGAGATATATGTTAATTGACGGACATGGTAACTTTGGTTCTGTTGATGGTGACGGAGCAGCTGCTATGAGGTATACTGAAGCAAGAATGGCAAAAATTTCAGAATATATGCTAACAGATATAGAAAAAAATACAGTTGATTTTATGCCAAACTATGATGATAGATTACAAGAACCAACAGTATTACCTGCAAGAGTACCAGCTCTTTTAGTAAATGGTTCATCTGGTATAGCCGTAGGGATGGCAACAAATATACCACCACATAATTTAACAGAAGTTATAAATGGAATTATAAAAATTATTGATGAAGATGAAGTAACTGATGAAGATTTAATGGGGGTTATAAAAGGACCAGATTTTCCAACAGAAGGAATAATTTTAGGATTAGAAGGTATAAAACAAGCATATAAAACAGGTAGAGGAAAGATTACTTTAAGAGCAGAAACAGAAATAGAAGAAATGAGTGGAAATAGACAAAGAATAATAGTTTCTTCTCTACCATATCAAGTAAATAAAGCTAATTTAATAAAAGCAATATCTGATTTATCAAAAGAAAAGAAAGTTGAGGGGATTTCAGAATGTAGAGATGAATCAGATAGAAAAGATAAAGTAAGAGTTGTAATTGAATTAAAAAGAGATGCAAATCCACAAGTAGTATTAAATCAATTATTTAAACATACTCAAATGCAAACAACATTTGGAATAATTATGTTAGCTTTAGTAAATGGAGTACCACAAGTTTTAACATTAAGACAATGTTTAGATTGCTATATAGACCATAGAAAAGATGTAATTTTAAGAAGAACACAATTTGAATTAGACAAAGCTTTAGCTAGAGCTCATATTTTAGAAGGATTGAAAATAGCTTTAGATAACATTGATGAGGTAATTAATATTATAAGAAGCTCATATGACGATGCTAAAGAAAGATTAATGGAAAGATTTGGACTATCTGATATTCAAGCTCAAGCAATATTAGATATGAGATTAAAAACTTTATCAGGATTACAAAGAGAGAAAATTGAAGAAGAATATAATCAATTAATGGAATTAATAGCACATTTAAGAGATATATTAAATAGTGAAAGATTAGTATTTGATATAATTAAAGAAGAATTACTTGAAATCAAAGATAAGTTTGGAGATGAAAGAAAGACAAAAATTGTTGCAGCAGAAGGAGAAATAGATATAGACGACTTAATAAAAGAAGAACAAACTGTAGTTGCTTTCACACACTTTGGATATATTAAAAGAATGCCAATAGATACATATAAAAGCCAAAGAAGGGGAGGAAAAGGGATTACAGGAATAGCAACAAGAGAAGAAGATTTCGTAAAACAAATATTTACAGCTTCAACACATGATACAATATTATTCTTTACTAATAAAGGAAAATTATATCATTTAAGAGGGTATGAAATTCCAGAAGCAGGTAGAACTGCTAAGGGAACAGCAATAGTAAATTTATTAAGTTTAGATGCAGGAGAAAAAGTTTCAGCAGTAATTCCAATCCAAAATTTTGCAGAAGGAAAATACTTATTAATGGCAACCAAAAATGGATTAATCAAGAAAACAGCCTTAAAGGAATATGATTCAACTAGAAAAACAGGTTTACAAGGTATAACTTTAAAAGATGATGATGAATTAATTGCAGTAAGGTTAACAGATGGAGAAGATAATGTTGTTTTAGTTACAAGAAATGGTATGTGTATAACATTTGATGAAAAAGAAGTTCGTCCAATAGGTAGAGTATCACAAGGTGTAATTGGAATAAGAATGGATGATGATGACGAAGTTATAGGAATGGAATCAGTAATAGCAGGAGGAAAAGCAACATTACTTGCAATTACAGAAAACGGATTTGGAAAGAGAACAGAGCTAGATGAGTACAGAGTACAAATCAGAGGTGGAAAAGGTGTTATAACATATAAAATAACACAAAAAACTGGAAAATTAGTTGGAGTTAGAATTGCAACAGAAGAAGATGATGTAATGCTTATTACAGATACTGGAACAATTATTAGAATTAGTGTAAAAGATGTAAGTTTACTTGGAAGAGCAACACAAGGTGTTACATTAATGAGAACAAACGATGGTGGAAAAGTAGTAAGTATAGAAACATTAACTCCAGAGCTAAAAGAAGGAGAATAAAGATAAATATAAATATATAATAAATTTCAAATAGTACTCAAAAAATTACATTTTAAATGATATTATAAATATTAAAACTAAAATATTTATAAACAATAATAATTTTATAAATAATATCAAAGAGTTTTATTAAAATATTAAAAGATAATATAAAAAAAACTAAGGAAAATAAAATTTCTTAGTTTTTTATATTATAAATAAAAGTAAAAATAAAATTGTGATACTTACATAGTTCGTGTAGCTTTATTAAATCTTAAATCATTTCCAAAAAAATAATAAATATCGTAATAACCTGCAATTCTAGACCCAATTCTTTCTTCATAATTTCTAAAAATATCCTTAATATTTAGATTTGAAGAAATAATAGTTTTAGTTATTTTATTATTTAAATTTAAAATTCTTGTATTAATAATAGTAAACAATTCACTTAATTTCATACTGTTTAGACTTTCTGTACCTAAATCATCTATTATTAATAAATCAGCTTCTAGGACAGATTTATATATATTTTCAGAAGGATTTTTTTGTTTACTCATCTTGTAATCTATTACGCTTTCAAGAAGAATAGGAGCTGTTTGATATAAAACGGTTTTTCCATTTTTAATCAATTCAGCAGCAATACAATTTGACATAAAAGTCTTACCGTAAACCAGTATTACCTACAAAAAGTAAATTATGATAATTAGGATTTTCAAAATTATCAATAAACTCTATACATTTATTTTTAATTTGAATTATATTATTTCTAGGAGAAATATTAAATTTATATTTCTCAATATTTATCTCATCAGAAAATAAATTTTCATTAAAATTATTAAAATTCTCATTTGACAAATTTGATACATTAGATTTATTAAATGAAATATCCAACAATTTTTGTTTTAGACAACTACACATTTCAGATTTATAATTATCAGTCATAACATAACCAGTATCTTTACAAATTTCACATTCGTATTTTGGTTTTAAATAATTAAAATCTATATTATTTTCTTGCAAAATATTTTGTTTTTCTTTTTTTAAAATTTCTATTTTTTCATATAAATCTGATAAAGAAGATTTATCATTATGCAAAATATTTTTAGCTGTTTGAAGTGCAAATGTATTTAACTCATCTTCAATTTGTTTTAATCTAGGTAGTTTATTGTATAAATTCTCTTTTCTGTTATCAAGTTCTATTTCTGCTTTCAATTTTTTATAATCGTATTCTTTTAATAAAGAATTTAAAATTTCATTAGCCATTATAAAATGCATTCCTTTCTTACTTCACTAAAAAGGATTACATAGTACTGAAAGATTTTTGCTTTCTTTCAAACTATCCTTCTTTATATATTATTTTGATTTGGAGTATTAGTATTATTAGCATATAAAAAGTCTAAATTATCATATTGTCTTTGCTCATAATTAGATTTATTTACTTGTTTTTGTAAATCTTTTGTATCTCTAGATAATTTTTTTCTTTGTTCAATAAAAGCTGTTATTTCAGAAGGAGTTTTTAAATTTCTATCATGCCAGTCTGTTATAACTGTATTTATATATTCAAAAGTAGGATTTTGTTTTAAAGTAGTTCTCTTTAAAGCAAGTTCAATTATACTCATATCATATCCAAAATTTAAAACCCAATTTTCAATATATGCTTCTTCATATTGAGTAAGTCCATTATATTTTCCAAGTTTTTTAGCAATAGTTTTTTTATATTTATTTAAAATTTCTTGTTTTTCATAATATTTATCTAAATCATTCCAAGTTTTAACTTTATTAGAAGACCAAGCTTCTGCAACAGTTTGAATATAATTTCTATGTAAAGCACTTCTTTTATAACAATAATCAAATAAAGCAATCATAACTTGCTCATCAAAATGATATTTGCTAAACCAAATATCAATATCATTATACCAAGATGGACCCATTATCCCTTGGAAATACATATTATTAATATGTTCAATAGCCTTAACTCTAGATTTATTTTTTGCTGTTTTTTCTACTTTTTCTTTAGAGATTGTTAAATTTGGAGTATATAAATTATGAAGAGTAAGCTCTTGTAAATCAGAAATTATATAACCATTAGATTTTTTTGTTATTAAATTATTTTCCTCTAAATATTTAATTCCATCACTAATATTTTTTAAAGGAATATTAAGTTTTTTAGATAAATCATTTAATTTTATATCTTTACCATATTTAGAAAGAAAAATCATATACATATATATTTTTAAATAATCACTAGGCATTTGTGATAAATGCTCAGAAAAAAATATATCTGGTATTACAGTTTCTGAAAATAAAAGTGTTTTTTCATTTTGTTCTAGCTTCATTATAAATCTCCTCTATTCATATAAATTAGTAATTCAAATTATATCTTTTTTAGACAAAAAGTTCAAGATATAATAAAATTATTTATTATAAAAATATAATTTTTGTTTATTAATAAATTTAAACATATATATAAATACATAAATAATATTTTCACCATTAAAGCCTATAATACTAAATATTAAAATAGGAAAATAAAAAATAATAATTAAAAAAATTTTTATATTTATATCATTAAATAAAATATTAACAATTATTAGTAAAATAGAAAACCAACCAACATTAAGAATTGCAGTTGAATAATCAATAATTCCAAATATTTTATTTTTAAAGTTATAATTTTGTGGAAAAATAAAATTCATATAAAAATCAATTCCTTTCTTTATTTACTAAAAATCTACAATGGCAGTTACAGTTGATAAATTTTTTAGAATTTAAAATATCTTTTTAATGATTTTTGAAAAAGTTTTTCACATTTTGTGAAATATCTGTGGAAACTCCACCTATAAATTCTCTTACAAAAGAATTTGCTCTTATTAAAAAATATATACCACCAATATAAATGAATTTATTAAATAAATTAGTTGAAGAAAAATCCATAGAAAATAAAACTAACAAAACTAAGGAAACAATAATTTGAATAAATAATAAAGAAAAAATATTTTTAAACCAAGATTTAAAAAACCAGCTTGTTGAAGAAATGCTTAAAGAAAGAAAAGCAAAAGGAGAAAGAAGTATAAAAACTTTTAGCATAACATATCTTAAAGAATAAGAAAAAACTAAACTTAACAATGAAACAGTTAATATTCCTTTTATAAGACCATCAAGAGAAAAAATATTTATAGGAGCTTTATCTATTGACATTGTATCATTTATAATATTAATTAACTCAGAAAAATTCAAATCCTTATGATAAAAAGAATATCCTAAATCACAAATTGCTGAAGAAATATTAAAATTTAAAGAAATAATTAAATCCATAATAAAAAAAGAGCAATTCATAAAAATACCACAAACAATTAATTTTATTAGAAAACTGGAAGGTCTTTCTATATTGGAATAAACTAAATGTGACATCAAATATTTTGCAGAATAATAAATTAAAAATCCAATTAATAAAGAATTTGCAATTAAAAGAATTCCATCAGAAGTAGATTTTCCAAAAATATTTTCAAAATTGTTATTATTTAAAATAGAAGAATCTATAAAAGTTATTTTATCTAAAATAGAATAAAGACTATTATCAATTGAACTAAATAAATTTCCAATTATAGTATTAATCGTATCAATTATAACTTGAGTAATGTTTTCACTTTGTTCCAAAATACCTCCTAACCAACTAAAGATTTAATTGCTGATAATATTAAATCAATAGCTAAGATAAATGCATATGAGAATAAAGAACCTTTTATTAATTTTTTACCAGTTCTAATTTTTTCTTCATCTCCAAAACTAAATTTCTTCATAAAAATACCTGTACCAACAGCAACAGCAGCGGCAGGGGTAGATATTTTTAAAATCCAACCTTCGATTTCCTCAAAAGCAGAATTGATTTTTCCTACGAGCTTTGGCTCAGCAGCAAAAGAAAAAGTATTTAAAGATAAAATAAACAAAAAAGATAAAAATACAATAAATAAAAATATAGATAATTTATCTTTAAAAAATAAATGTTTTTTCATTAATTAAGACCTCCTTTAATTTACTTAAAATATGGAATCATATTTAACTTGCAAGGTGTATAAATTTTACTTCCATCAGATAAAAAAGTTAGAGCAGTAAAAGTTTGTAATTCTTGAGTAAAAAAATTCGTATCAAAAATATAATCATTTTGCATATATGTGCTAAAAGTTTCAGAAATATTAGAGTTTTCAGAATTTAAACTATTTGTAATATAACTAAATTTAGTTTCTTTTGCACTTTCAGAAATACTTTTTGAAAATTTCTCTTTATCTTCTTTCCCTAATTGTTTTTGAGCTTCTTCAATAGTAAAAATATCATCAGTTCTATACCAAATTTTATTAATTAAATTTTGTGTAATTACTTTTACATGAGCTTCATCTTTTATAGTAGTTTTCAAAGAAGAATAACTTTGGGTACTTACTATATTAATACATTTTGCCTCTCTACTAAGAGAAAAAAATTCACTATCTGTTTTTGAAGCAAATTTATCATATTCATCACAGATAAAAGCAGAAGGAAATACTTTATTTTTAGATAAATTTGACATTACCTCTGTTTGAAAATCTAATTTTAAATATGTAGCAATTATTCTAGAAAGTAAGCTATATTCAGAAATATTCATATTTAAAACTACAATTTTACCAGTTGATAATACTTGGGAAAAGCCAGTAAATGAAAGCTTTGATATTGGGGGACAGAAAGTTGACATTACATCATAGTCAGAAATAAAAGTATTTGTAATCCTAGTTATTTCTGAAATTAAAATAGCTTTTGTTCTTTGGTCAAGGAAATCAAATTCTTTCTGAAAAAAATCTAAACTAGAATTTAAGTCATAAATATCTTTTTGAGATAATTTTGAGGAAATAAATAAATCTTTTAATATTGAAATTTTTTCTTTATAATAATTTGGTATAGTAATTAACTTATGAAGTTCTAAAAATGTAACATATCCATTATTATATAACCTACATAACTTAATACATTCAGATAAAATAGCTTCAGCTTTATCTAACCAATAAGATTCAGAATTGTTTTCTGAAAATAAAGTTAAAATAGTTTTTAATCTATTTGCTAATACTTGAGGTTTTAAGTTAGGTTTATGTAGAGGATTATAAAAAGTGTTAGAATTTAAGCTAATTACAATTAAATCAGAGAATAAGTTATATTTATTAACATATTCTAAAACTTGTTTATAGTAATTTCCTTTAACATCAAGAATTAACATTCCAAGCTTTCGAGAAGGATTAGAAAAATTATATTTAATTAATTGTTTAGTAAAAGGATACATAGCACTAGAAGTTTTACCAGAACCAATAGTCCCTGTAATTAAAAAATTTTGATATAATCCAGACTCAGGAATATAGATATTAGAATTAGAGATAGAGTCAAAACCAATTAATAAGTTTAATTTAGAAGGATTTGAGTTATTAGATAAAGAACTAGAAAGAATTTTTTTATGATTTTTAACATTACTTATACAATCTGTTTTAAATATTTTCTTAATAAAACGAGTATATATAAAATTACTGAAAACTAAATTAGAAAAAATAAATGTAAAAATATAAGTAACTTTAATATAATTCCATAAATCTGGATTTTTAGAACAAATATCAAAAGGATGTATTGCATAAGGAATTATAACTTCATCAGCAATATATAATGGATAAAAAAGCTTAATAGCAAAAAAAGAAAATATAATAAGGATAAATAAAGAAAAAAATATCCTTTTTAACATAAACGAAAAATACCTCCCTAATTAAATGAATTTTTTTTGATTTTTAATTTTGAACCTTGTTGATTATGAAAAATTTTTATATCGAAATAAGTATATAATGTATATAAAGTAATAAAAATATTAATAATAAAAGATATAAAATAAAGATTTAAAATGTTGAAAATAAAATCACCACCTTACAATTTTTACCATAATACAATATTTTTTAAGTTTTGTCTATACTTTTTAGGAAAAATATGTTAAAATTATGAAAATTGCTAAATAAGTTAGCATGGTATAAAGAAAAAAGGAATTTTAGCTTGAAAGAAAACAAAAAATTTTCATTGCTATTGATGCCTTTTAATAAAGTAGGAAAGGAATGAGTTTTATTATGAATTTTAATAAAGATACAAGAATAGGAGAATTATTAGAAAAAGCTCCAGAAAAAGCTGAAATATTATTAGATGTAGGAATGCATTGCTTAGGATGTCCAGCATCACAAATGGAAACATTAGAAGAAGCTTGTGCAGTACATGGAATAGATGTTGAAGAAGTATTAGAGAAACTAAATGCATAATTTTAATTAATAAGGAAAAAATATATTAAATGTATTTACTTATAATGTAAAACTATTAAATTAAAGAGTAAATGTTTTTATAATTATGTAATGAGTAATAGAAATATAATCATTTAACTCATTACATAATTATAGATTCTAATAATAAAATTACAATATTTAAAAATAATTTTTAAGAATTCATTATATAATTTTTAGAAAAAATAAAATAATATATTTATTGTGAAAAAACAAATAAAAAACAAACAACAAAATAAATTTAGTATTAGCAAAAAGCCCGAAAAATTCACGTTTTTTGTCGGAAAAAGAAAAAAACGATAAAAAAATTAAAAAATTTTAAAAAATGTATTGACAAACTAAAAAAAATATTGTAATATAAATAAGCATTACGAATGCAACAAAGAAATGGGCTATTAGCTCAGGTGGTAGAGCACTTGACTTTTAATCAAGTTGTCCCGCGTTCGAGTCGCGGATAGCTCACCAAAAGAACTAAATAAACGAGAGCTTATTTAGTTCTTTGTATATTAGGCCCCTTGGTCAAGCGGTTAAGACACCGCCCTTTCACGGCGGAGACATGGGTTCGATTCCCGTAGGGGTCACCAATTTTGCCACTTTAGCTCAGTTGGCCAGAGCATCGCACTTGTAATGCGAGGGTCATCCGTTCGAATCGGATAAGTGGCTCCATAATAAAGGTCATTAGTTTTGAGAAAACTCTTAATTAATGGCTTTTTTTATGGAATAAGAAAATTACGAAAATGATTATATTAAACAACTGCATAATGCTAGTTTTAATTTTGGCGAATTAGACCAAATTAAAACAGAATAATAAATAAACATTTAAAACTGGAATAAATAAAAATAAAAGTAAAGGAATAAAAGAGATGAACAAAGTTGTAATAATAACAGGAGCATCAAGAGGAATAGGAAGAGAAATTGCAAAAACATTAGCACAAAATGGATTAAAAGTAATAGCAAATTACAATAAATCACAAAAAGAAGCAGAAGCTTTAAGGGAAGAATTAAAAAATGAAAATATTGAAATTGACATTTTAAAAGCAGATGTATCAAAAAGAGAAGAATGCAAAAAATTAGTAAACTTTGTACTCGAAAAATATAAAAAAATTGATATTTTAATTAATAATGCAGGAATAGATAAATGCCAATTAATAACAGAAGTAACAGATGATGATTGGAATAATTTAATTAATACAAATTTATATTCAGCATTTTGCATGTGCCAAGAAGTTTTACCAAATATGATACATAATAAAGAAGGAAATATAATAAATATATCGTCAATATGGGGAATAGTAGGAGCTTCACAAGAAATTATGTATTCAATAACCAAAGCAGGACTTGATGGATTAACAAAAGCATTAGCCAAAGAAGTAGGACCTTCAAATATAAGAGTAAACTCTATTGCACCGGGCTTAATAGATACAGATATGAATAAAGAATTAACTAAAGAAGAAATAAATTATATAAAAGAAGAAACACCTCTTCAGAAAATTGGAAAAGTAGAAGATATTGCCAAATGTGTCAAGTGGCTAATAGAGGATAGTTTTACAACTGGACAAGTTATTTCAATTAATGGAGGTTGGATTATAACTTAAAAAGAAAAACTAAAAGCAGACTTTTGCTACTTTTAGTTTTTCTTTTATTATAGAATTTATTTATACTAATTTTCCTCAGTTTTAACATTTTTCTTTTTATAATTACCAGAAATAATTTTTGGTAAATATGTAATAATTTTATATACAGCTAAACGAATTTTTTTACTCCATAAATAAGCTTTTCTTAATTTTCTAGGAGAAGATAAAGAATTAGATTCATTATCTAAAACTAATAATTCAGTAGGTAATTTTTCCAAATTAAAAATATAATTTTGTCCTTCATTATTATCCCACTCATTATTTCCATTTCTAAAACAGAAATTAAAAGATTCCCCTTCACCTAATTGAATTTCAGCTTGAAATCCTAAATCTGTTTTTTCCATTTTTATATCATTTATATTATCCCAATTTATTCCAAAACCATAATGAATAAAAACTTCTTCAGAAGCATCTTGAAAAAATTTACCTGTATATGAAATTTTAACTTTACTATTTTCAACTAATTTATCTGTATTAAAAAAAATATTCTTTGTTAATTCCATAGATATTCTCTCCTCGTTTATCTTTTGCTACAACTATTATAATATTAAATTTTACAATCTTCAAGCATTTTTTATAAAAACAAACAAAATAACAAAAATGTAATTAAATTGTAACTTATTTGTAATAAAAATCACAAAAAAAGAAGAAAAAATATATGGTATTTAAAAATAGTAAATGAATATTATTGAATATGGGAATAGTAAATAATGTATAAAATATAAAAATAAGTAATTTTTATATAGTATTAAACACTAATTTGTAGCGAAAAAACAGCATATAAAAACAAATTATTTTTTAAAAATATTGTCAAAAAAAATAGAATATGGTACTATTTAATTAGAATATTTAAAGGGGTAGATTGAATGAAAGAAAAAACAATGGAAGAAGAAAAAAACATAGATAAAAAAGAAATTACTAATGAATCTAATGTAATAGAAGAAAAAAATAATGAAAAGAAAAAAGAAATGGTAGAAGAAAACAAAGTAAAAGATTCAAAAGAAAAAAAAGAAAACGAAAAAAAGCATGAAAACAAAAAAGAAAAGAACTTAAAAAAAGAAAGCAAAAAAGAGAAAAAAGATAAAGAAGAAAAAAATAAAGATAGAGAAAGCAAGTTCAAAAAAATAGAAGACAATAAAAAAGCTAAATCTGAATTTGAAAAAATGCAAGACCAAAAAGAACAAACTATAAAAAAACGTAAAAAAAGAAAAAAGGCAATAATAATAAGTTTAATTTTAGTAATATTAATGGCAATTTTCTCTACAATATTCGCATTTATAAATATAAACAATGAAAAAGTAATAAGTGGTGTTACAATAAAAGGAATAGAAGTTTCAGGGTTAACAAAAGAAGAGGCAATGGCAAAATTGGAAACAATATATTCTGAGAAATTGGAAAAAGATTTAAAATTAAAATATGGTGAATATGAATCAGAACTAAATCCAACACTTATGGAAGTAAAATATGATATTGAAAATGCAGTAAATGAAGCATATTTACTAGGAAAAGATGGAAATATCTTCGTAAATAATTACAAGATTTTAAGTACATTAATACAGAAAAAAGATATAAATGTAAATATGACATTAAATGAAGAAGTAACAAAGCAAACAATAAATGATATGGGACAAAATTTACCAGGAATAATGTTAGAATCAAGTTATACTATAGAAGGAAACAAGTTAATTATAACAAAAGGAAAAGATGGAATAGTTATTGATACAGATACATTATTAAATAAAGTAAAAAATACTTTAAATAATATAAATAAAACAGAAGAATATATAGAAATTCCAACAACAAATAAATCACCTGCACCTATTGATATTGATAAAATACATAGTGAAGTATATAAAGAAGCAAAAGATGCATATTATACAAAAAATCCATTTACAGTATATCCAGAAGTAGAAGGTGTGGATTTTGATGTAGAAGCTGCTAAAAAGATGATAGAAACAGAAAATAAAGAAGAATATGTAATACAATTAAAAATAACAAAACCAAAAGTAACAATAGATCAAATAGGACCAGAAGCATTTCCAGATCAATTATCAACTTTTAAAACTAGATATGATGCAAGTGACAAAGATAGAACAACAAACTTAATACTTGCTTGTAAAAAATTAGACGGAAAAGTAATAATGCCAGGAGAGACATTTTCGTATAATGCAACTTTAGGGCCAAGAAGTACAGCAACAGGATACAAAAATGCAAAAGTATACGAAAATGGAGAAGTAGTAGATGGTATAGGAGGAGGAATATGTCAAATATCTTCAACACTATATAATGCAGCACTAATGGCAGATATGGAAATCGTAGAAAGAAGAAATCATCAATTTGTAACATCTTATGTAGGAGCTGGAAGAGATGCAACAGTTGTATATGGATTAACTGATTTCAAATTTAAGAATACTAGAAAATATCCAATAAAATTAAAAGCATCATCTGTAAGTGGAATTGCAACAATATCAATTTTTGGAATAAAAGAAGAAGAAAGAGAATATACATACACATTTAAAACAAATACAATATCTACAATACCATTTACAACAAAGTATGTAGAAGATGCAAGTTTACAACCAGGGCAAGAAGTAGTAAAACAAAAAGGTGCAAATGGTTTAGTAACACAAACATATATGACAAAAATGAAAAACGGAAAAGTAATATCATCACAATTATTATCTAAGGATACCTATAGTGCAATGCAAAAAATTATTAGAAGGGGAAAAGCAAAAACAACAGTTCAAGAAAATAAACCCGTAGAGAACAAAGAAGAAAGTAATGACAATAAAACTCAAAATAAAGTAGAGACAAATACTCAAAATGAAAATAAGCAAGAAAATATAATTCAATAAAAAAATAAAAAAAGACTGATCTAGAAATACTAGGTACAGTCTTATTTTTATAATTAGCCATAGAAAAATTTAAAGTTTTACAAGAAAAAGTAAAACTAAATTAGATATTAAAATTTAATTTCAAAAATGTAATAATTTATTATCAAAAAATAAAAAACATAAAATATTAGAATCCCTAGGAAATGAAATTATTCGCATAAAACTATTTAAAAGATGAAAAAGGTAATAAAAAGGTAACAAAAAAGTAATAAAAAAGTAATAAAAAATAGAAAAATGTCTAAGAAAAGTATCCCTAAAGCTAAAACAAGTATAGGCAAAGTCTACCAAAATAACTATATTGAAAAGAATATATACATATATTAATATATATATAAGGCAATATGTCTAAATTAGTTATTTTAGGAGGAAATATGAAAACAAAATCAAAAAAAGCAATAATAACTTTAATTTTATGTGTAATTTCCACACTCATATTAATATTTTCAATAAGAACTGTACAAGCAGAAGAAACAAAAACAGATATGAGATTAAATGTAGGAATAGATCTAGAAAAATATATCAACTATGATATATCAGAAAAAGATAAAGGAACTATAGTGCAATTTAATATTAATACAGAAATTGGCTATGGAGAAAAAAAGAAACATATTCCTTTTAAAGAAACAGAAACTATCATTAGTTTAAATAAAATAGAAGAAAAATATCCAAGTGAAGTTAAGGTAATTGAAAAAAGAACAGAAATAACTAATGGTAAAATAGCAAATAAAGAAGCAAATTATGAATATGATAAAAACACAGGAAAAGTAAGAATAAAAGCTAATAATATAAACGAAAATGGAGAACTAATATATTCAGGAAAACCACAAGAAAAAGCAAAAGATGAATATATGGTTATCTGCTATTATGATACATTTTCATCAGAAAAACCAAGTAGAGCCATTAATATCGATGTAACAACTAAAGCGATATTAAATACAGAGGAAAACAAAGAAATAGTTGGTGAGCAAAAATTAGAAGAAAATGTTAGTGAAAACATAGGAGAAATGACATCTATAAAATATAACACAGAAGATATATATAATGGTAATATCAAATCAAATATAATAAATAAAACAGAGTATGCAACAGTATACAAAGAAAAAGAAGAAATAGTAATTAGCAAAAAGGAAGCACAAGAAAAATTAACATTAACAGAGGACAATAGCTTTTTAAAGGTGTATAAAAATGAAGAAGAAGAAAATGTAAAAGAAATAGCAAATAAGAACAATTTAGTATATAAAAGTACAAAATTCCTAAAAGACAATATAATTCAAATTTTAGGAGAAGAAGGAAAAGTTGAGATTTTAGATAAAAACAACAATATAATATTTACTATTGATAAAAATTCTAATTTTGAAGAAAATGGAACAATAACAATAAATTATCCAGAAGATATGGGAACATTAACAATAAAAACTAGCAACATTTTGAAAGAAGGAATTTTAGAAATAGAAAATACAAAAGAAATAAAAAGCACGATGTTAGATTCTGAAAACATAAGAATAAAGACAATTACAAAAATAGAAGGAATAAAAGAAGAAAAAATAATAGAAGAAATAGAAGGCGAAGTAAAAGAAGAAAAAAAAGAAGAAACAACATTTATAAATAAAACAGAAAATTTTGCAGATATTAAGGAAGCGCAAACAGATATAAAATTTGATATAAGTAATACAAAATGGACAAATAAAGAACAAAATGAAGTAGAATTTAATATATACTTAAATGCAGATAATATTCAAAGAAATATGTTTAAAAATCCAAGTATAAGAATAAATTTACCAGAGCAAGTAGAAAAAATAATATTAAAAGATACATCAATGGTATATGGAAATGGTTTAGAATTAGAACAACCATACATAGAAAAAGATGAAAATGGAAAGTTGAGTCTTATAGCAAATTTAAAAGGAAGTCAAACTAAATATAATGAAGGAAGCGAATTAGGATTATCTACTAATATAAAAATTTCTACAACTATAATTTTAAAGAAAGAAATTGAAAATGATATTAGCAATATAGACATGGAATATTCTAATGAATATGACATAAATAATAAAAAAGAATTTGGGAACAGAAATATTGAAATACAAATAGAAAAATATAAAGAAGAAAAACCAATAATAGATAAAACAGAAGAACATCAAAAAGATGAAATAAAAGAAGAAGGAGATAAAAAAGAACAAAATCAAGAAGAAATAATAGAAAATATTGAAAATATAATAGATACAGATAAAATTCAATTAGAAGTATCACCAACAAAAGGAGAAACAAAAGTTAATGAAGGAGATACTTTATATGAAGGAGAATTTGTAAAGTATAATGTTAAAATAAAAAACACTTCAAACAAAAAAATAGAAAATGTAAAAGTGGAAGCAAATATAGCAGAAGGAACAATATATGGAGAATTAGAAGCAGATTTTGATAATTATATGAGTAAATATGAATATAACTTTAATAAAGGAATAAAGACAAAAGATATTGGAATTGGAACAATAAACCCAGGAGAAACAAAAACTGCTTTTTATGAAGTACAAGTAGATAACTTACCAGAAGATCAAAATGAGAAAATCACAAAGAGCGAAATAAGTCTATATATAGAAAATACAAAAATAAAAAATTATGAAATTAATAATAAAATAGAACAAGCAGATGCTAAAATTTTTGTAAATGCTAAATTAGATAATGGTACGAACAGATGGAATTATGGTGTTAATTTACAAGGTGAAGAGGGAAAAGAAGTAACAGTATATTTAAAATTTCCAGAAGAATTTATATTAAAATGGCTTACAGAAGGAACTGAATTTGAAGACATACCTTCAGATAGAGTAACAATCGAAACAGATAATACAGTCAAAGCAACATTAAAAATAAAAAATGATTTTACATATTTATTTGCAGGATTCATGGATGAATCAGGAATAGATAAAAATAATGATAAATCAAGTAAAACATTAATTACAAATTCAAAAATAGTAATAGATGGAAAGACATATACAGCTAACGAAACAAGAGCAGATTTTAAATATAAAAATGCAAGTATCACAATGAGTTCACCAACAGAAGGAGAAGAAATTAGATATGGTGATATTATTGAATATGATATTAATGTAAAAAATACAAGTGATTCTAATTATAATACAGGGGAATATAAAGGAATAGGAATATCATTAGAAGATTATTTACCAGAAGAAATAGAACCAATTAGCATAACATATGAAACTTGGGAAATAAGAGAAGAAAAGGAATATCAAAAAACAGAAAAATCAGAAGAAATAGATGATAAAAGATATGATTCAGAAGGGAATTTATTACCAAACGTTAATATTTTCTGTTTTATACCAGAAGGAGAAACTGCAAAAATTAAAGTAAAAGCAACAGCAGGAATGGTGTATGATAAAACAGAAATAGAAAATTTTGCAACAATAACTTCAAACAAAACAGAAATAGTAGAAGGAAAAGAAGAAACATATTCTATAATAGGAATAAAAAAATCAAATATTGTTAAACATACAATATTACCATATGACATAGATACTGAAATACCAGTAGATCCAGACAAACCAGTAGATCCAGACAAACCAATAGACCCAGATAGGCCAATAGATCCAGACAAACCAGTTGATCCAGATAAACCAGAAGGAGAAACACACAAAATTTCAGGAATTGCATGGTTAGACGAAAATGAAGATGGAAAAAGAGAAAGTACTGAAGGAATTCTAAGTGGAATAACAGTAATGTTAGTAGATATGGAAAATCCTACTAAAGTAAAGGAAAAAGTACAAACTAATCAAGATGGAAAATATTCTTTTACAAATATATCTAATGGAAATTATGTATTAATATTTATGTATGATACAAACAATTATAGAATAACAACAAGTAGAAAAAATGGAGTTGATGATTCTAATAATTCTGATGTTTCAAATCAAGAAATAAAGCTAAATGGAATAAAAATGAAAGTTGCGGCAACAGATGTATTAAAAATAAATAGTAATATAACAAACATTGATATTGGATTAATAAAAAATAAGATTTTTGATTTACATTTAGATAAAACAATTAGTAAATTAACAGTACAAACAAAAAAACAAACAAAAGAAATAAAATATGATAATGCAAAATTGGCTAAGGTTGAGATAAAAGCAAAAGAAATAGAAGGGACAAAAGTAACAGTAGAATACAAAATAAAAGTAACGAATGAAGGAGAAATAAGCGGAACTGTAAATGCTATTGTAGATTATTTACCAGAAGGTTTTGAATTATCAAAAGTTTCTAGTAATACATGGAAAATGGGGAAAAATGGAGAAATTACAAATGATAGTTTAACTAATAAAAAGATAAAACCAGGAGAAAGTCAAACAGTTACATTAGTAGTAAGTAAGAATATTACAGAAAACAATATAGGACAAATTTCAAATAAAGCAGAAATAAAATCTTCAAGCAATGAAAATCAAATAAGAGATATTGATTCAGTTGCATATAATAAAGAAGAAAATGAAGACGATTTTTCAAAAGCAGACTTAATTATTTCTATTAGTACAGGAATGATAGTATATATTTCAGTAGGAATGATTTTAGCAATACTAATAATAATTGCTTTAATAATTGCAAGAAAAAAAGGAAAATTAAATAAAATATTTAAAACATTTTCAATTATTATGGTAATAGGAATAACATTTTTTGCATCAAATAATGTTTCCCGAGCGGGATATGCTCCAGCTTATACAACATTTACTTTTGCAGGAGGAGTAAATGGCACATATTTCTATGGAGGACCATATGATGTAGGTGGATGGTGTGCATTAATTGGGATTCCAAATCAAGATATGAATCCACCATACTACAAAGGCTATACATTAGGATCTGAAAGTGCTACTGTTATTTCTAGCTATACAGAAGTTACAGGAAAAATTGAATTAAAAAAACTAAATGAGGAAATTGGAATAAAAAACTTTGATAATAATAATTATTTATTAGGACCATTTTCAATAAGTTGTAATAATAATAATGTGAATTTAATTTATATAAAAGATAAAGATGGAAAAGCAATTAATAATTGGGCAACATGTGATGCTAATGGAAATGGACTAACAGTACGAGGAACAATAACATTTTATATAAAAATGCCAAAAAGTAATGTTCAAAAAGGGATTTCAAGTATAAGACTAGATAATACAGGAGCAGTAACAAGCAAAGTACATGAAACTGTGCAAGTATCTGGATTGTACTATCCAGCAAGTATACCAGGGACACAACCTGTACAAAGTAATCCATTTACAGTAACAAATGAACGCGAAGACACAACAACAAGTACTAAAAGCGTAGAATGGACAAATATAAAAGGTGGACTAGAGATAATAAAACAAGACGCAGATAATTCTAACATAAAATTAGAAGGCGTAAAAATAAGGGTTGAAAGTGCATCAAACGGATACAATCAAACATTTACAACTGATAAAGATGGAAAAATTCTAATAGAAAATTTAAAACCAGGAACATATAAAATAATAGAGATATCTAATGGCCATTATGGATATCAAGATGTTGAAAAAGACACAGTAAATATTTACAAAGGAATGATATTATCATATGGTTTAAAGAATACAAAAAATACAGGAAATTTAAAGATTACCAAAAAAGATCCTGATTCTGGAAAACACTTATCAGGAATTGGATTTAAAATAAAAAATAATGATGGAAATTATATAATAGCTGTTGATCAAAACAAAACAGAGCAAAAAAAAGTAATAGGAAGTATTCATTTAGGAAATTTAAAAACAACATCTAATAAAGAAAATGCAACAGAGTTTATTACAGGGGAAAATGGCTTGATTGAAATATATAATATTTTGATAGGAATATATACAGTAGAAGAAGTATCAATAGGAAATAATATTCAATACGAGATAGATGACAATTATATATACTGGGAAAGCGACAAAGGAAATGGCAAAGGTCATATAGCCAAAGTAATAGTAGAAAGACAAAAGTCAAATGACACAACAATAACTAATACAACATTAACAAGTGACAAAAATAACAAATTAACAGTATACAACAGAAGAAAATATTTAGATCTATCAGGAATGGTATGGGAAGATATAGGAGATGGAAAACAAACATATAGAAATAATTTATATGATTCAAAAGAACCATTAATTGAAGGAATGACAGTAACATTATTTGAAGGAAACAAAGTAGCAAGAACGACGACAACAGATACAAATGGAAAATATTTATTTAAAAATGTAGAAATAGATAAATTATCTAAATATTATATATCGTTTGAATATAATGGAATGAGTTATGAATGTGTTCCAAAAATGCTAGATCAAAAAAATGGAAGTAAAGCAACAGAAGGACAAGAAAGAGAAAATTTCAATAATAGATTTGCAGAAATAAAAAATGGAGAAGCAATAGGTACAAATGGAGAAAAAACTCCAATAGAATACAAAAAAGACAATAAAAAATATGAAAGTATAATTGACTTAGGAAAAGAAGATAAAGACGGAAAAAAACCATATTATGGTGTATATGAAAAATATGAAATAACATCAAACACATATAATGCATATAATGGATATTTAGATAAAATAAGAACAGCAGAACAAATAAGAAAAGAAGATATAAAAGAAATATCAAATATAAATCTAGGAATTTTCTTAAGAGAACAACCAAATGCATCTTTAATAAAAGATTTAAATAATGTAAAAGTATCAATAAATGGACAAACTCATACATATAACTATAGAGAAAGATTTAATAACTCAAAAGTATATACTGAAGGAAAAGAATTAAAAGACTTAGAACAACAAATAAAATTCCAAGGAAAATATTCTGAAATGACATATTCAAGACCTTTATATGCATCAGATATATCATATCAAGGATCAAAAGAATTAACAGTTAAAGCAATATATGAAATAGGGTTAATAAATAAATCAACTAATTTAAAGATGAAAATATCACAGATATATGATTATTTTGATAGTAAATATGAACTAAAAGCAATAGGAAGAACTCTAGATAAAAATGGATATGTAAATAATGATGCATCAATAAAAAGCAAAGAACTAAGTAATCAAAATAATTATAAATGTGTAGAAATATCAACAAATATAACTATTGAACCACAAAAAGAAGAGAAATTATATATAGAGTTAGAAGTTTCAAGAGATAAATTAGTTGACATTTTAGACGGAAATACAAATATAAAATTAGATAATGTAGCAGAAATAGGAAAATATGGAACATTAGACTCTACAGGAAAAATATATGCCGGAATAGACTCAAACTCAGAACCAGGAAATGTAAAACCAGCAGATGAAAAGACATATGAAGACGATACAGATAAGGCACCAGGCTTAAGTCTAGTTTTACAAAAAAATGCGAGAAAGATAACAGGAAAAGTATTTTTAGAAAATATAGAAACATCAAAAGATCCAACAACAGTAATGACTGGAGAGGAAAGAAAAGGTAATGGAAAATATGATAATGATGAAAAAGGAATAAGTGATGTAGAAGTAAAATTAGTATATGCAAATAATCCAGATGAAATTGTTAAAATATACGATGAAGATTCTAAAACACTTACAAAAGAAGCTAGAGTAAGGACAAATTCAAGTGGTGATTTTGAAATAAGTGAATTTATACCAGAAAATTACGAAATAAGATATACATGGGGAAATAAAGAATATAAAGTTCAAGAATATAAAGGAACAGTAATAGATGAAAGCATTTGGAACAAGAACGAACAAAACAATGAATGGTATAAAACAACAGAACCTCGCTATTCTGATGCAGTAGATAACTATGAAATTAGAAATAAAATTGATAATCAAACTCAAAAAATAACAAATGCAAATAGTAAGGTTATAAATGATTATGTAGAGGGATCAAATATAATACTTAAAGATGGATCAGAAGAACAACTAATAACCAAAATGGATTCTAATACACAAGATTTTAAAGTTAATATAGAGTACAATAAAGATAACTCAAGTATAAAAGATGAATTCGAAACAAACTCAGATGGAAGTTTGAAATTAGATTCAAAAGGAAACTTAATAACAAAAGAGCAATTTAAAAATACAATAAAAAATATAGATTTTGGACTTATAGAAAGACCAAAACAACAGTTGAAGTTAGAGAAACATATAAAACAAGTAAAAATCACGCTTTCTAATGGAGTAATATTAATTGATGCAAAAGTAGAAAAAGGTCCTGATGGAAAATATCAACTAGCAGAAAATACACCATATACAGTATATTTACCAAAATCTAATGTAAGTGAAGGAGCTTTAAAAATCGAAGTAGACCAAGAACTAATTGAAGGAGCAAAATTAGATGTAATATATGAAATAACTATAAATAATGTAAGTGAATTAGATTATGTATCAGAAAAATATTATAAGTTTGGAATAGGAAAAGAAAATCCAGTAAGATTAACACCAAGTATAATAGATTATCTAGATGAAAATTTAATAATTTCAGATAAAGAAACAGCAGAAAAATGGGAGAAACTCACTTTAGAAGAAAAGAAGGAATTATTTGAAAATGGAAGTTTAGATAAAGACTTACAAAAATATATAGAAAAATTAAAAAGTGTACAAACACATATAAGTAAAGAAGCATTGCAAGCTGGAGAAAAAACAAAAGTGGAATTAATGGCATCAAAATTATTATCAAAAAATGATGAAATAATTTTAAGTAATAAAACAGAAGTAATTGAAATAGACAAAACAGGAGGAAGACCACCAGAGCCAATTCCAGGAAACTTTAATCCATCAACAAATAAACCAAAAGAACCAGATGGAGATACATCAGAAGAAATAATTATTTTACCACCTACAGGAATAACAGATAATACTATAACTTATATTATATTAGGAATATCAATGTTAGGAATATTAACATCTGGAATAATCTTAATTAAAAGATTTGTGTTAAAAAAATAGTAATTAAATAATTATTATAAATAAAAATATTTGAACTTAATTATTGGATTTTATTCAATAATTAAGTTCATTTTAAATTAAAAGTATTGACAATAAAAATAAAAGAGACTATAATATAAAAGTAATTTGTAAACCATTTTATTTAGAAAATATTGATATATGCACCATTAGCTCAGTTGGTAGAGCAACAGACTCTTAATCTGGAGGTCCTCGGTTCGAACCCGAGATGGTGCACCAAATAATACCTGAAAGGGTATTATTTTTTTGCATTAACGTTAGTTAATAAAGAGATACATTAGTAGAAATAACTTAAAAGACAATGCATATTGTAAAATATATTTATTTATGATAGCATATTAATAATAAAAGTAGTAAATTATATAAGCAAAATTATCGTAGGTCTTTATAAAGGTCTTTTTAATTGTTATATACGAAAAGGTCTTGTATATAATAAAGAGAAAAAAATAGATTTTGCATGTACAATAAAAAAGAGGAAAAAATGAGAGAAAAATTAAAAAATATTAAATACTTTTTAATAATATTAATAGCAGCAATAATAATTTCATTTCCATTATTAAAAGATAATATAAATGTATATTTCGATGATGGAATACAACATATAGGAAGAGCCTACGAAACATATTTAGAAATACAAAACAAAGGTAATCCTAAAATTTTATCAAATTTAAACAATGGATTTGGATACAGTTGGGATTTATTTTATGGACCATTATCAACAACCTTAATCTTAATTACAAGATTAATTTCAGGGACATTTATAAATAGTTACAAGTTAGTATTATTCATAGGAATATTAATTTCTGGAATTACAATGTATAAATTTGTTAGTAATTTAACAAAAAATGAAATAACAGGAACAATAGCAGGTGTTTTATATATGACAATGCCATATCATTTAAATGATATGTATATTAGAAATGCCTTAGGAGAATTTTTAAGTTATATATTTATTCCATTAGTATTTCTGGGAATGTATAAACTATTTAGCAAAGAAAAAGGAGAATGGATTTTAACTGTAGGAGCAACACGGATTAATATTTACACATAATTTAATGACAGTGCTTACAGCAATAATGGCATTTATATATTTATGTGCAAATATTAAAAAGATAAAAGACAAAGAAATTATAAAAAAACTAGTAATAAATATAATGTTAATAATGTTAATTAGTGCATTTTTTTGGATTCCATTATTAGAGACATACAATTTTGCAGAATATGAAGCATATCAAGAAGGTGCAATGTCCACAAAAGAATCATTTATAAATAGTGGATTAGAGTTAAAACAATTATTTACTACATCAAAAGATTCAACATATGTATATGAAATAGGACCACATATTATAATAATGTTGATTTTATCTATATTTGCAATTAAAAATGTTGTAAAGAAAGAATACAAAAAAGAATATATACTATTTCTAATACTAGGAATTTTAAGTATATTCATGTCAACTAAATATTTTCCATGGCAAATATTTAATGAAAAAGTATCAATAATACAATTTACATGGAGAATGTTAGTCTTTAGTGAATTTTTCTTTGCCATAATTTGTGCAATAAATATGGAAAACATGATAAAAAGAATAAAAATAGCAGATGTAATTGTTATTTCAACAATTGCAATATTATATGGTATTACTCTAAATAGATTTATACCAGTAAATGATGAAATTTTAAAAATAAATGAATGGGACATAGGTAGCATTACAGAAAATAAAAATGAAGTAATTGCAGCAATGGGAAGAGGAGAGTATTTGCCTGTAAACAGTAACAAAAATAGAGAGTATATACTTGAAAGAGAAAATACAATTGAAATTTTAAAAGGTAGTGCAAATATACAAAACTTAGAGAAAAACGGACAGAAATTAAAAGCAAAGGTCAAAATAATTGAAGATAATGCTATTTTAGAACTACCATACATATATTATCCAGGATATAAAATAGAATTAAATGATAAAAAAATAAATAGCTTTGAAAGTGAAAATGGATTTCTAGCAATTTCGATAAATAAAACAAATGAAGAAATTATAGAAGTAAACTATAAAGAAACAATCTTAATGAAAGTATCAAAAAGAATGTCAATTATAGGAATAATATTATTTATGGCATATATAAATATAGAAGAAATAAAAAAATTATATATTAAATTAAAAAGTAAAAGATAAATAAAAGTACAATTTGAAATAAAATATAATAAGGAGTATTGGGAATTTAAATTTTATAAAATATTATAGAAAATTAATATTTTGAAACAATAGATTTATTATAGAGATAGTATATTAATTGACAAACACGAATAAAAAAGCTAAAATAAATATGTTAGGAGGGGATTTTTATGTTAAAAATATATAACACAGATATAGAAACAAATAGAATAGAAGAAATAAAAGAATTTAAAAAAGGAAGTTGGATAAGTCTTGTAAACCCCTCAGAGGTAGAGATAAGAAAAGTATGTGAAAATGTAAATATTCAAGAAGACTTTATAAGAGATGCATTAGATTATGAGGAAAAAGCGAGAATTGATACAGAAGAAGATGATGGAACAATATTATTTGTAATAGATGTACCAGTAATAGAAAAAAGTGAGGAAAATGATATATATACAACAATGCCATTAGGAATGATTGTAGTAAGAGACGATTTTTTCATAACAGTATCATTAAAGAAAAATAAAGTAATAGAAGATTTTGAAAAAAGAAAAATAAAAAATTTTCAAACTTATAAAAAAACAAGATTCATATTCCAAATATTCTACTTAAACTCATCATATTTTTTAAATTACCTAAAACAAATAAATAAAGAGACAGAAATAGCAGAATATATATTAAAAAATTCAATGAAAAATAAAGAACTATTAAAATTATTAAGTTTGGAAAAAGGTTTAGTTTATTTTACAACTTCACTAAAATCAAATGAAATTGTCATGGAAAAAACCATGAGAGGAAAAATAATAAAATTATATGATGATGATGAAGATATATTAGAAGATGCTATCATAGAAAACCGACAAGCAATAGAAATGTCACAGATATATAGCAATATCTTAAATGGAACAATGGATGCATATGCTTCAATTATTTCAAATAACCTAAATGGAGTAATGAAATTTCTAACATCAATAACAATAGTACTAGCAATACCAACAATGATATCAAGCTTTTGGGGAATGAATGTAAATTTACCATTTCAAAATAGTCCAATAGGTTTTCCTATAATGATAGTAATTGCTATAATAACAACATTAGCAGTAACTTGGTGGCTAAAAAGAAGAGATATGCTTAATTAGAATTTAATAAGGGAATAAGAAAAAGGGCTGACCTAGAATATATAAAATATTTCTAGGTCAGCCCACTTGGTAAAGCTAATAATAAAGCACTTCAGAAATTCGATTTAATTCGGAAGTTAGAAATTTGAACATATTATCACCAATAGAAGTATCAACTCCTTGTTTATATAAAGAAACAGCTTTATTAATATCTAATAATTTCATTTTTTTATTTTTTACAGCAGAATTTTCATACATATAAATAGGAACATAATCAACTTTATCAATACTAATATTACCAGAAGTATGTTTGGTAATAGTTAAAGTCAAAATTATTGATGTTCTTGTATCTTTTAAATTCTGGTCACTTATAAAATTACCTAAAGAATAAATTACAAAGCCATCTTTAGAAGAACCATCTTCCAAAGTTATAGTTCTTTTTTCTATTTTTTGTAACACATGAGGATGAGAACCTAAGATTATATCAACACCATTTTTAAATAAAAAATCAGAAAGTTCAGTTTGAGTATTATTAACAGAAGAAGTATATTCATTTCCCCAATTCATGTAAGCAATTATAATATCAGCATTTTGAGATTTTGCTTTATCAATTTGTTTTTTAATTAAATCTTTATTAGAAGTATTAATACAAAATTCTTTATCTGAAGAAATAGCAAGATTTGTTGTATTACAAGTATAATTAACAAAAGCTAATTTAATACCTTTAATATATTTTATTAAAACATTATCCTGTTCTTCCTGAGTTTTATTAGTTCCAACATGAGAAATATCAGCACTCTCAAGTACATCTAAAGTTCTAGATAAACCTTCAAAACCATAATCTAATGAATGGCTATTAGCAGTAGCAATAACATCTAATCCTAGTTTTTTTAAGTTATATGCCAAACTATCAGGAGTATTAAAACGAGGATAATTACTGTAACCTTTATCTTCACCAGCAAAAGAAGTTTCTAAATTAGCAATAGATATATTAGAATTTTGAATATAATAACTAATGTCATCAAAAACATAAGAAAAATTATATGAATCAGTAGAATTGTTATAAGCATCTAAATATTGTGTATTGTGACACATAATATCCCCTAAAGCAGTTAAAGTAAATGTAGTATCAGAAGGCTCTACATCAGAATTAACATTAGAAGATACATCTTCAGAAATACTTGTAGCATTAAATTCTTTATTTGAAGTATCTACTATTTTATTAAAATTTATCCAATTTTTTGTTATATTAAAAATAACGACAATTAAAAAAGCAACAGATAAAACAATGATTAATTTAATTAGAGCAGTTGTCAATTTTTCCGTATCGTTAATATTTATAAGACTTCGTCTATTTCTATTAGATCTGTTATTTCTTCTCAAGTAAATCACCCCATTAATTTAAATATAAATTATCATAAAAACTTAAAAAATTCAACTACATGAATAATTTTTGAAGAAAATGGAATAATAATAAAAAATAAAAGGAGGAAAACTATGAAAGTAATAGACAAAATAGCATTAGTCTTAATAATCATAGGAGCCATAAACTGGGGATTAATAGGATTATTTGACTTTAATCTTGTAGCAACAATATTTGGTGATATGACTATAATATCAAGAATTATTTATGGCTTAGTTGGATTATCAGGAGTATGGGGAATTAAATTATTACTTGAGGATTAATGAACAAAAGAATAATGCAAAATAATATTATTAAATTGAGTGAATTTTTTATAAGATAATATCAAGAAATTAAAATAGAGCTGATAAACTGCCATTAAGGCATTAGTTTATTAACTCTATTTTTCAAAATGATAATTTACAAATCAGCAAAAGCTATGAAAGCGCTTTTTAAGGCATCAAAATTTGAAAAAATCGTATCATAGTATAAATTATATTCTTCCAATAATTCAGAATTTAACACTTTTAGTAATTTATCATAAAAGGCTATTGAATTTGAGACTTTTGAAGCTCAAGATATAGTAAAAGTACTAGAACATGATGTTTTGGTCAAAAGACTATAATAAGATAAAATTATTGCATCTGTTTTGTCTAGAATTAAATAAAAATTATCTAGATAATTAATAAAATCTTTATCATTAGAAGTACAACTTCCCTTAATAGCACATTTTTTAAGAAAGTCTATTTCAGCTTTTTTAATATTAGTATTAAATGTGTCTATGGCATCCTCTAAGTTACCCCTTAAAACCCGATAAATATCTCCAATTTGTTCATTTTGATAAATTCTCATTTTTACCTCCTTATTGAATTCAATATTATGAGTTACTGAAAATAGCGTTAAGCTATAAAAATAGTTTATTATATTTACATAAAAATGTAAAGAAAAAATAAGCCATAATACTAAAAAATAATGAAATTGAATTAAGAATTCTTGAAAAAAAAGCCAAAATAGTATATAATACCAACGATAAGAATATAGGAGGAGATAAAATGCTAAGTGCAAACGGAGTAACTGTAAGATTTGGAAAAAGAGTATTATTTGAAGATGTAAATATAAAATTTGGAAAAGGAAATTGCTATGGAATAATAGGGGCAAATGGAGCAGGAAAATCAACATTTTTAAAAGTATTATCAGGTGAATTAGAGCCAAGTAAAGGTGATGTAACTCTAGAAAAAGGAGAAAGACTATCAATATTAAAACAAGACCACTTTGCTTTTGAGGAATATACAGTAATGGACACAGTATTAATGGGAAATAAAGAGTTATATGACATCATGAAAGCAAAAGACGAAATATATGCAAAACCAGATTTCTCAGAAGAAGATGGAATGAAAGCAGCAAAACTAGAAGAGAGATTTGCTGAACTTGACGGATGGAATGCAGAATCAGATGCAGCAATGTTATTAAATGATTTAGGAATAGTACCAGAAAATCACTATAAATATATGAAAGAAATAGAGGCTAGAGAAAAAGTAAAAGTTTTATTAGCACAAAGTTTATTTGGAAATCCGGATGTTTTACTATTAGACGAACCAACAAACGACTTAGATATGAAAAGTATAAACTGGTTACAAGAATTTTTAATAGAATTTGAAAATACAGTAATAGTAGTATCTCATGACAGATATTTCTTAAACAAAGTTTGTACACATATAGCAGATGTAGACTTTGGAAAAATAAAAGTGTATCCAGGAAACTATGACTTCTGGTATGAATCAAGTCAATTAGCATTAAAACAAGCAAGAGAACAAAACAAAAAGAAAGAAGAAAAAATTAAAGAGCTACAAGACTTCATTGCAAGATTTAGTGCAAATGCTTCAAAATCAAAACAAGCAACATCTAGAAAGAAAACATTAGAAAAAATTGAATTAGAAGAAATAAAACCATCAAACAGAAAATATCCATATGTAGACTTTAAACCAGACAGAGAACCAGGAAGAGAAATCCTACAAGTAAAAAATATTAGTAAAACAGTAGAAGGAGTAAAAGTTTTAGACAATGTAAGCTTTACAGTAAAAGAAGGAAACAAAATAGCCTTCCTAGCAGACAATGAATTAGCAAAAACAATATTATTCCAAATAATAGAAGGAGAACTAGAACCAGATGAAGGAGAACTAATTTGGGGAACAACAATAACAAAATCATATTTCCCTAAAGACAACAACTATTTATTTGAAACAGACGAAAATATAACAGAGTGGTTAAGAAACTACTCAAAAGACCCAGATGAAACATATGTAAGAAGTTTCCTAGGAAGAATGTTATTCTCAGGAGATGAAGCATTAAAACAAGTAAAAGTATTATCAGGAGGAGAAAAAGTAAGATGTGTACTATCAAAAATGATGTTATCAGGAGCAAACTTCTTAATATTTGACGAACCAACAAACCATTTAGACATGGAAAGTATAACATCTGTAAACGAAGGAATGAAAAAATTCATAGGAAACATCTTATTTACATCACATGACCACGAATTAACACAAACAGTAGCAAACAGAATAATAGAAATAAAAGAAGACGGAAAAATAATAGACAAAGAATGTACATATAATGAATATTTAGGAATTGAGTAAAGGCGATTTTGATGATTTTGGGGTCGGAGACAAAAATCATTTTTCAGTAGAAATAGATATTAAATAAAAAATTAGATTAAAACATACAAAAATCACAATAAAAATACAAAAAGAACATAAAAAAATGATAAAAAGAGGAAAAAAGAAAGGTTGTGACGGTCGTTTCAAGACAAGTACGAGAAAACTTAAAATCCTCTTTTTTTCATGTAATGATACAAGGGATAAGAAAAGAATATATTTTTTCAAAAGAGCAATACATAAAAATGTATTTAAAACTATTAAGTGAAAAAAGAAAAAAACTAAAAATAAAAATAATTGCATATTGCATAATGAACAATCATGCACATTTGTTAATAGAGACAAAAAACATAAAAGAACTATCAAAATTTATGCAAAAAATTAATGGCTGTTATGCAAAATATTATAATTTTATGGAAGATAGAGTAGGTTACGTTTTTAGAGATAGATATAAATGTCAAATAATTAAAAATCAAAAACATTTAGTTCAATGTATAAAATATATACATCAAAATCCTGTAAAAGCGGGAATGGTAAAAGATAGCCAAGAATATAAATTTTCATCATATAATTTTTATCAAAGAAATACAAATAAATTAAATAAAGTTTTTTCAAATGAAGAATTAACATATATATTAAAATCAAACAATGTATATGGGAATTTTATAGACATCGATAATAATCCAGAAGAAACAATAAATAATTTAATAGAAGAATTTTTAAAAAAAGAAAATGTAAAAATATTTGAAATTTTTGAAAAAGATGATATACTAAAAAAGCTAATACGATATCTAAAGATTGAAAACAAAATTAAATATACTGAAATAATGAAAAAATTTGATATCACAAAAGGGGTAATGGAAAGGTTAAAGAACTAAAGGATTAAAAAGATGATTTTTGTCTCCGACCCCGAAATCATGGAAAAGAGAGAGGAATTAAAAATGGATAAAATAATATCAACAATAGCACAAGAATTAGGTGTTAAAAATTCACAAGTTGAAAATACAATTAAATTAATTGACGAGGGAAACACAATTCCCTTTATAGCAAGATATAGAAAAGAAGTAACAGGAGGATTAAGTGACGAAGTATTAAGAAACTTAGGAGAAAGATTAAGTTATCTTAGAAATTTAGAACAAAGAAAAGAAGATGTTATTCATTCAATAGATGAACAAGGAAAGTTAACAGACGAAATATTACAAGCAGTTGCAATTAGTAAAACGTTAGCTGAAGTAGAAGATATATATAGACCATATAAGCAAAAAAAGAAAACAAGAGCAACAGTTGCAAAAGCAAAAGGATTAGAACCTTTAGCAGAAATTATTATTAATCAAGAAGAAAAAACACCAATTGAAGAAATAGCAAAACAATATATTAATATAGATAATTTGTCAGAAGAAGATAAAAAGAACAAAGATAAAGTTGTTGCAACAGTAGAAGATGCAATTCAAGGTGCATTAGACATAATTGCAGAGAATATATCAGATAATGCTAAATACAGAAAAGAAATAAAAAGACAATGCTATAAAGAAGGCTTGATAATTACAAAAGCAAGCAATGAAGAGGAAAAATCAAATTATGAAATGTATTATGATTATAGTGAGCCTTTAAAATACATACCAAGTCACAGAATATTAGCAATTAATAGAGGAGAAAAAGAAAGTTTTATAAAAGTAAAAATAGAAAAGCCAGAAGAGAAACTGCTTCAATATATAGAAAGAGATATTTTAAAAGGAGAAACACAATTTACAAGTATATTAAAAGATACAATATTAGATGCATTTAAAAGATTAATAGAGCCATCAATAGATAGAGAAATTCGTTCAGACTTGACAGAAAAAGCAGAAGATAAAGCTATAAAAGTATTTGGGCAAAACTCTAAACAACTATTACTAGGAGCTCCAATAAAAGGGAAAACAGTAATGGGATTTGACCCAGCATATAGAACAGGATGTAAAATTGCAGTAATAGATGAAACAGGGAAATTACTAGATTACACAACAGTATATCCAACAGAACCTCAAAACGATGTTGAAAATGCAAAAAAAGAACTATTAAAATTAATAGAAAAAGATAAAATAGATATGATAGCAATAGGAAATGGAACAGCATCAAGAGAATCAGAAATGTTTGTTGCAGATATGATAAAAGAAGCATCAAGACCAGTTCATTATGTAATAGTAAGTGAAGCAGGAGCATCAGTATATTCAGCATCGAAACTTGCAACAGAAGAATATCCGGATATAAATGTATCAATAAGAGGTGCAATATCAATAGCAAGAAGATTACAAGACCCATTAGCAGAACTTGTAAAAATTGACCCAAAAGCAATAGGAGTAGGGCAATATCAACATGATGTAAATCAAAAGAAATTAGCAGAAAGTTTAACAGGAGTCGTAGAAGACAGTGTTAATAAAGTTGGAGTTGATGTAAATACTGCAACACCATCATTACTTTCATATGTATCAGGAATAAACAATACAATAGCTAAAAATATAGTAAAATATAGAGACGAAAATGGAAAATTAAAAAATAGAAAACAATTACTAAAAGTGCCTAAGCTAGGAAAAGTAGCATTTGAACAATGTGCAGGATTTTTACGTATATTAGATGGAGATAATCCGTTAGAAATAACAGCAGTACACCCAGAAAGTTATGAGGCAACAGAAAAATTATTAGAAAAAGTAGGATCTACTAAGGAAGATATACGAGATAAAGAAAAATTAACACAAATAATTAAAAAATTAAGCACGATTAATGTAAATGAAATGTCAAAAGAATTGGAAATAGGAGAAATGACACTTACAGATATTATAAGTGAATTATCAAAACCAGGAAGAGACCCAAGAGAAGATATGCCAAAGCCAATTTTAAGAAGTGATGTTCTAAAATTAGAAGACTTAAAAGAGGGAATGATATTAACAGGTACAGTAAGAAATGTAATAGATTTTGGAGCATTTGTGGACATAGGAGTAAAACACGATGGGCTTGTGCATATATCAGAAATGAGTGATAAATTTATAAAAAATCCATCAGAGGTAGTTTCTGTTGGAGATATTGTAAAAGTTAAAGTAATAAAGATAGATAAAGAAAGACAAAAAGTTGGACTATCAATGAAATGCTAAAATGCTAAGGGGGCTGACCTAGAATATATAAAATATTTCTGGGGTTAGTCCTTTTTAATTATATTCTATAGATAAGAACCTGGAAGCTCTACAAATGAATCTTTTTCTATTGCTGAAATTTTATTTTAATAAAATTTCACAGGAACATTATTCATTTGAAGAGATTAACAATTTCTAATCTATTCCATATAATATAAAAAGGACTAATCCCAGAAATATTTTATATATTCTAGGTCAGCCCATTTATAAAATTAATTATATTTTTCTTGAATTTCTCTAATTTCTTCGTAATGATTATTCAAAATATCCAAAAACACATCAGCCATTTGAGGATCAAATTGAGTCCCCTTACATCTTTCAAACTCGGAAATTATAACTTCTAATGGTAAAGAATCACGATAAGCTCTTCTTGAAGCCATAGCATCAAAACTATCAGCAATAGCAGCAATTCTTGCTAAATAAGGAATATCATTTCCAGCTAATTTTTTAGGATAGCCAGTACCATCAAATTTTTCATGGTGATACTCAACTATTGGTAAAATATCATTAAAAATAGTAGCATTTGAAAGTATGTGTATACCGATATTTGGATGTTGTTTAATTTGAGAATATTCATCATCTGTTAATCTACTATTTTTCTGCAAGATTATATCAGGAACACCAATTTTTCCAATATCGTGGAATAATCCACCTAATTTAAGATTTTCTAAATCTTTTTCAGATAATCCTAAATGTTTTCCTAATAAAACAGATATTTCTGAAACTCTATCAGAATGACCTCGTGTATAACTATCTTTAGCTTCAACAGTATATCTCAAAGTTTGTATGCTTTCCAAATATGAGTTTTGTAATTTTTGGTAAGTATCAGACAATTTTTCATTAATCTTTTTTATTTCATGCATTTGCTCAATAGACTTTATACCGGATTCAATAAGTAAAAGTAATTGATCAAACTTATCGCTTTTTTCACAATAACCTTGAATATCTAATCTTTTAATTGTTTCAAGAGGGGGAGCTAAATCTTTATGTCCAGTAAGTAATAAAATATACAAATCTTTATTAAATTTTCTTATTTCCTCAACAACTTGGTCTCCATGAATAGGTGTCATTATAAAGTCTAAAATCATTAAATCAAAATGTTCATTTTTAACTTTTTCAATAGCCTCTAAAGGGTCAGTAACACCTATAAAATTATATCCAGACCTCTTCAAAAATATTGATAAAGAATCTACAATTCCTTCTTCATCATCAACAGCTATAATTTTATAATTACTATTTGAGTTATTTACATTATTTAAATTTTGCAATCCTTTTCTCATAACACATCCTAGCCTCCTAATTGAGCTTTTTCTCATTATATAAATAAAACTTTAAAAAATCAATATTTATGTATAAAAAATATCAGGAAAAATTTGCTAAATACCCAAGTTTTAGTACATATATATCATTTTTTAGTTTAAAATTAATTCAATTAATTAAATGCAATAAAAATAAATTTGCTACTCAATTTAGCTATAAATTAGATTAGTCAAAATTTATAAAGTTTTAAAGGTTTCAAATTTTAAAATAATCTAATAAAATAATAAAATTAAGTAGCAAAGTTTATAATAAATAAGGTAATTAATAATTATTCTGTTATAAAAATATCATCCAAAAAGCTAATAGTTGTTAATAAAAAACTTAATTAATAATTATTTATTTAAGCCTAAAGGTAATACAATATAAAATGTTGTTCCCTTTCCTTCTTCAGTCTCGAATTGGATATCACCATTAAAATGAGCTTTAATAGTAGAATAAGACATATATAAACCTAATCCAGTACCATTTTTACCTTTAGTAGTAATCATTTCTTTAAATAACTTATCTTGAACTTTTTTTGGTAATCCTGAAGCGTAATCTTTAATAGAAATTATTAAATTATTATCTCTAATTTCAACAATTAAATCTATCTCTTGTTCAGGTTTACCATTATAGGCTTGAATAGAATTAGAAATCATATTGTTAATAACTTGAACAAGGCTATTAATATCACCTTTTAAAGCTAAATCTTCATTAGTTTTTACACCAATATTTAAATAAACTATTGCATTTTTTAATTCATGTTTCATTAAAATATTAACACGCTTTACTAATTCATCAACTGTAAAATATATTGTATCAGATTCAGATAAAGTAACAGCCTGACCTTTAACAGCAGTAATAATATCTGACATATATTCAATATAATCTCTTATTTTAACAATTAATTCATTCATGTCACTAGCAATTTCATGATGGTCTTGATGATTAACTTCAGGGTCATCAATAGAAGAATCATATTCTTTTATTAAATCAGATAAACCTTCAATTGCACCAGAAATAGACATGATAGGAGTTTTTAAGTTATGAGCAATACCTCCAATTAATTGACCAAGAGAAGCCAAACGCTCACTTTCCATCAAAGATTCTTGGCTACTATGAATTTGATCTACATAGTTTTTAGTGATTTTTTGAATCTCATTAAAAGAAGATGTTAGATCACCTATTTCATCATTAGAAGTTATAGGCAAATTATTAGCATAAACTACATTTTCTGAATTAGAAATATTTTTTAATCCAGTTACAACATGGTCAATATCATTACTTAAATCCTTACCAATGTAAAGAATAAAGAGACTATTAAGGGCTATTAGTAATAAAGCTATATAAATAAATGGTGTTACAAAATTATTTGCAAAAACAAAATATCTGATTCCTACATAGCAATCACCTATATCTGTTTTTACTTTAATAACAGCACCTTCACGATTTTGACCATAATATTCATAAGTATAACCTTCAGTTTTATCATAAAAGTCTAATGTATAATTAATAAAGAATTGATTTAATTCCTCAGGAGAATAAACTACTTTACCATTATTAGCTGACATTATTAAAGCATGATCTCCTTCAGATTTAAATTCTATTGTATCTAAGATTTTTTTAATCTCATCAATACTATAGGTCTTTCCTTCATCAAATTTTGACAATAATTCTTGCCTATAAAAATGATAAAGCAAACTTCCCTTTTCTTCTGTCATTAAAGAAATAGATATTAGCAAAATTAATACAAAAGAATATAAGAAAAGTGGTAAAATTTGTATCAATAATTTTTTATAAAGTTGAATTCTAATACCATTTATATCATTGTTGCTTGCTTTGGCAGTTTCAATTAATTTATTTGCAAAAAATCTTTTGTTTAACATATAAGAAAAGATTGCAAAAACAGCACTAAAAGAAAATACAACTGTTGAAATCCTTAAAACCAATTCACTTTCAGTATTAAAAACAAATAATAGAATAGCAACAATTAGAGCAGGGAAAAAAAGTTCCAGTAAAAACATCATGTATGGATAGTTAAAAGCTTTTTTTCTTATAGATTTTATATAATCTTTTGAGTTAGTTTTAGAAGTTTCTTTTCCAAAAGATAATTTATTATAAACAATTCTCAAAGTGGTATATAATAAAATCAGTAAAATTGCAATTAAAATAAGAAATTGCGTAGAATATTTTATTCCAACAATCTCTAATTGGAATTCATTGTCAATAGAGTTTGGTGGATAATTTAAAACAAATGGTAATGTAAAATATAGAATAACAGCAATAAGTGCAAATACAAGGGTATTTGCAAATGCTAATTTCTTTTCAGTATTTATATTAAAAATATTTTTAAATTTCATCTGATGTACCTCCCAAATAATTATGTTCTTGTATGTAATTTAAAACTTTTGATATATATTCTAAATCAATCTTAGGCCATTCTAAATTAAAAGTTTTTAATATAGAATTAGTTTGCTCGTTATGTAATTTAAGTTCGTTAAAGTTATCAATATTTTTCAAATAAGCAGTTATACCAAAATAATTTGTATTAGAATTAGATAATACTTCCTTAAATTCTGGAATAGAAACACACTTTAGAGAAATATCTAATTTTCTTAAGATATTAACTAAGTTAATGCAATTAATATAATTGTTATTAAATAAATGATAAATATTTAAGTTATAATCCTGATTTTTTAATAAGCTAACTATAAATTTTGCACAATAATCAACAGGAGTAAATTCAAAATTAAACTTTGACAAAACTTCAGGAAAAACTTGCAAATCTACAAACGCTTTAAGCCTATTTAAAAAAGCATTATCTTTAAAGTTTTCTTGAAATTCACCATCAGAGTATCTATTAGTAATAGTACCAACTCTATAAATACTAGCAGTTATATTTTCATTTTTGCAAGATTCAATAATTAATTTTTCTGCCTCAAATTTACTTCTAACATAAACATTGTCTTTAAACATTTGACCAATGTATAAATTATTTTCATAAAAATCAGTAGAAGGAGTATGTACTAATCCCAAACCTGATACAGACATAGTAGAAACGTAATGAAAAGGAATTTTAAATTTTTTACAAAAACTTAAAATTTCTTTTGTAGAATTTACATTAGTTTTATTAAACAATTCATAATCACCATAATGTTTTACTAAAGCTGCTGTATCTATTACACAATCTGAGTTATTTCCAAGTTCATTATATAAATTTTCATCTAAACTAAAAGATTCATCTAAAATATTACCATCTATAACTTTTATTCTGTCCCAATATTTATTTAAATTCATATTAGGAAAGTAAAAAGCAAATTTATTTTTTAATCTACTAATTGGATTAACATTATCTTTTTTTCTAATAACACAATTAATATTACTACTTGTATCAACTAATAATTCATATAAAATATGTATTCCTAAAAAACCAGTAGCTCCAAATAAAGTAATATTTTTAAAATTGCTAACTTTATTTGTATTTACTTTTCTAATTTCATCTATATTAGGCATTGTAGTAAAGAAAGAAGAAATATCTTCACTACAATTATCTAATAGAAAATCAGATAAATTTCTAATAGTTTTTTGTTCATAAAAATATTGAGTATTTATATTAATTCCCTTTGAATACAAGATAGATTGTAATTTTATTAAAGTAAGAGAATCAATATAATAATCAAAAATATTTTCAGTAACACCTATCTTATTATCTAAACCTAAAACAATAGAAAAGATTTCCTGTAAAGTTTTTTCAAGCTCATTTTTAGGAGCAACATAATCTTTTGTAGTATTTTTAGGTAAAGGCAAAGCTGATTTATCTACTTTTCCATTTATAGTCAAAGGAATTGAAGCTAATCTAGTAAAATGATTAGGAATCATATAACTAGGAAGAGTTTTAGATAAATAAATATCTAAATTAGGAATCTCACAATCTGATACATAATATGCAGAAAGAAGATTGTGGTCATTTATATTAGTTACTACAACACAAGCATCTTTTATTAATTTATGAGCAAGTAATGTTGATTGAATTTCTCCTAATTCAATTCTATATCCATTTAATTTTACTTGGAAATCTGATCTCCCTAAATATTCCATAACTCCATTTTTATATAAAATTGCTAAATCACCAGTTTTATATAACTTCTTCCCATTTTCAAAAGGACTATCAATAAAACTTTCAGCAGTTTTTTGGGGATTTGTATAACCTAAGGAAAGTGAGTCGCCAGAAATATACATTTCTCCAGCTTTTCCTAGTGGAAGTAATTCTAAATCTTTATTAAGAATAAGAATTTTTGTATTATTAATAGGTTTTCCAATAGGTACAGTATTATAATTATCACTTGGATTATATTCATAAATCATACAACCAACAGTTGCTTCAGTAGGACCATATTCATTGTAAATATGTATTTTATGATTAAACAATGAAGAGATTTTTTCACAAGCTTTTGTAGTTAAAGCATCACCACCTAAAATAAATTTAGTTATGACACTATCACTTAAGTCTAAATCTTGTAATAAGCTAAAATGTGCAGGTGTTAACTTAACTATTTGAGTTTTTTTATCTTCAATTAAATCCTTAAATAATAATTGGATATTATCATTTTTATAAATATATATACAATTACCTGAACATAATGGTGTATATATAGAAGTTACTGTCAAGTCAAAGGCAATAGAAGAAAATAAAGGAAAATTAGTCTCTTCATTATTCACATAAGTATCAACTGCCCAAGAAATATAATTACTCAAACTTTTATGTGATATTTTAACTCCTTTAGGCTTTCCTGTAGAGCCAGAAGTATAAATCATATAACTCAAATCATTTTCTTTTAATTTAATATCAATATTAGGCTCTAGACATTTTTTTGAAAAATCATTTAAGTCAATATTAAATATATCTTTTGAAGTAATATTTTCAAAAAAATGTTTATGAGTAAGTATTAATTTAGAATTACTATTTTCTATAATATAATTGACCCTATCAATAGGATATTTTACATCAATAGGAATATAGCAAACTCCTAATTTTTGAGTAGCAATAATTGAAGCAATAAATTCAACAGAATTTTCAAAAGCTAAACAAATTGTATCTCCATATTTAACAGAATGATTTTTTAAAAAATAAGCAATATTATTAGCAATATTATTTAATTCTTCATAAGTAACACATTTTTCATTAGAAGAAACTGCAAGTTTTTTAGGATTATTTTGTAATTGTTTTTTAAACATATCATAAACAGAAATAAAATTAGCATTTGTTTCTGTTTTATTATAATCATTAAAAATAAAACTTTCTTCTTCAGGAGAAATAATTTTAATATCAGAAATTTTTTGCTCAGGATTTGAAATCATTTGCTCAAAAATATTAAATAATCTTTTATGAAGCAAATCAATATCTTTTGCATCAAATATATCTTTCTTAAAATCATAAAAAACATTAATAAGACCAGTATTATCCATATCATAAATATGAATATCTAAATTATTTACAATGCAATTATTAAACATCCACTTAGTAGAATATGAAATGTCAGAAGTCTCTTTATTATCTCTTGCATTTTGATAAGAAATAGATACATCATAAAGATTTTTTGACACATTAAATTTCTTTCTAATTGATTTAAGTAATAAGTCATAAGGGTATTTTTGATGTCTAAAAATTGAAAACTCTTGCTTTGAAACCATATTAAAAAAGTCCAAACAATTCATATTGTCATCTATATTTAAAGAAAATGGAACAGTACTAATAAACATACCTGTAGTGTGTTTTTCTTTATAATTACATCTATTAAGGACAGGAGTTCCTACAGTAGAAAAATTACTATTGTTAATTTTAGCCAGATAAATACTTAAAGCAGACATAAAAAGAACAAATAAAGAGATTTTATTGTCATTACAAAAACTTTTTATCATTCTTGAATCTTTCTCAGAAAAAACAACATTTTTTCGTAAAGCATCATAAGAATTAGAGTAATCCTCACTTAAATATGAAAAATTTAAATTTTCAAATTGTTCTTCCCAAAATATTTTAGATTTTTGACACTTTGAACTAACTAAATATTTTTGTTCATCATTAATAAAATCAATATAAGAATACTGATTATCATCAATATCAATAGGTTCATTCTTTAATAATGAAGAATAGAAAGAAACAATTTGGTCAATTAAAATACTCATTGTCCATGCATCTGAAATAATATGATGCAAATTAGCAATGAAACCACCTGTACCATCTTGATTTTTAAATATTACAAATTGATATAAATCACTGTTTAATAAGGTGAAATGTTTAGAAATAATATCATTTTCAAGGTCATTCAAAGAATAGTTATCTGTTAAAATAACCTTTTTGACTTTAATATAAGAATAATTCTTAATAATTTGTTTTATTGCACGACCAGAGCCGAATAAGTTAATTCTAAGAGAATCATTCTTTTTAATAAATATATTAATAGCTTGTTCTAATATATCAACATCTATTTTTTCATTAATTGACAAAGTACCTGCAATGTTTGAAACACAAGTATTTTGATGAAATTGTTCTGTTAACAATATGGACCTTTGAGGATAGGTCAATTTATAGCTTACATAGTTCATAATATCACCCCGAATTTTTCTGAAATAATTATATATATAAATTTTTAAAAAATCAAATAAAATTGAAGAATTTTTAATAATATTATTATAAAATAGAGGGTTTTGTAAATTGACTGTTGAAAATAGGTAATTATTATTACTTTTTTGAATTTTGAGGTATTTATTCTATTTGGGATAATTAATATATAAGGGCTTTTATGATTTAGCCGCTGAAAATAGTTTATAATTATGATTTTTTTGGATTTTGACTACTTATTTCATTCAGAAAGAATTGGTAAGGTTTTCTAATGAGCCTCTCTCACTCAGACC
>USFW01000008.1 GCA_900553985.1 uncultured Clostridium sp. | reverse complement strand
CTCATTAGAAAGCCTAACCAATTCTAATCTTCATTCTAGTCGAACGTCAAAAATCCAAAAAAATTATAAGTATCCCCCAGTTCCAGCTACTCTACAATAATTATATTATCTAGTGTAACTTTTGTATAAAAATAAAGTTGCATAAAAGCAAAATGTATAGTATTATATAGAAGATAGTGAAAGTATAGGAAAGAAGGAATGATTTTGAAAATTTTAGCAGTTGGAGATTTAATTGGAAGTGCTGGTATTAATGAATTAAGACGACAGTTAAAGAGAATAAAGGAAAAAGAAAAAATTGATTTTATAATAGTAAATGGTGAAAATTCAGCAGAAGGAATGGGTATTACAGAAAAAAATTTTAATGATATCTTATCACAAAATGTTGATGTTATAACAATGGGAAACCATACTTGGGGAAAAAAGGATATATTCAAGTTTATAGATCATCCAAAGTTAATTAGACCTGCTAATTATCCAAAAGGAGTAGTGGGAAAAGGTTATGGAATATATGAATGTGGTAATAAGAAAATTGCAGTTATAAATTTAATAGGTAGAGTAGATATAAATGTATTATCAGATAATCCATTTATTGAGGCTAAAAATATTATAGAAAAAATAGAAAAAGAAGTAGATATAATAGTAGTAGATTTTCATGCTGAAGCAACAGCTGAAAAAATTGCAATGGGAAATTACTTAGATGGAAAAGCTACTCTTGTGTATGGAACACATACACATGTGCAAACTGCTGATGAAAAAATATTGCCTAAAGGAACAGGATATATAACAGACATAGGAATGACAGGTCCTAAAAATTCTGTAATAGGAATGGAAATATCTGCTTCAATAAAGAGATTTGAAACAACATTGCCAGAAAGATATAAAATAGCAACAGGAGAATGTATTTTTAATGGGATTATAGTTGATATAGATGATGATACAAATAAAGTAAAAGAAATAAAAAGAATTAACCTAAAATAAATGTCGAAAAACTAGCTTTATTGCGATGAAAAGCCTCAAAAATTTGCTTAAACACCTTTACAATATTTTCCATATAATATAAAATAGTTATTGTAAAAGTTGCAACAAAAAATAAAAATTATAGGAGGCAAAAGAAAATGGAAATTTTAAAAATTTCATCAAAATCAAACCCTAATTCAGTAGCAGGAGCAATAGCTGGATTAGTAAAAGAATCAAGTAAAGCAGAAATGCAAGCAATCGGAGCAGGAGCATTAAACCAAGCTGTAAAGGCAGTTGCAATAGCAAGAGGATTTGTAGCACCATCAGGAGTTGACTTAGTGTGTATACCAGCTTTTGCAGAAGTAGAAGTTGAAGGGGAAGACAGAACAGGTATAAAATTAATTGTGGAATCAAGAGCATAGAATAAATAGATAAGTAAACAAGGGCTATTTTAGGATAAAAAATTCTGAGAGTAGCTCTTTTATTATTGTATGGAAATTTAGCCATTTTTCTTATATAAAAAATATATAATTATTTCTTGACAAATCATTTATAATATGAAAAAATACGAGTATAAATAAAGAGAAAATTTATACAAGAAAGGAATGTAATAAAAATGGAAAAAATAAGAGGTTTTGAAGTAGCAAAAGGATTTGAAGATAAGGAAATTAATTTACCTGTTAGAAAGACTAAATTTTCAGCAGGATATGATATAGAAGCCGCAGAGGAAGTAGTTGTTCCAAGCTTCAAAAAAGGAATGAATCCAACTTTGATAAAAACAGGAATAAAAGCATATATGCAAGATGATGAAGTATTAATGTTATATAATCGTAGCTCTAATCCAAAGAAAAAAGGATTAATTCTTGCAAACAGTGTTGGAGTTATAGATAAAGACTATTATGGAAATCAAGATAATGATGGACATATTATGTTTGCTTTTTATAATGTAAAAGATGAAGATATAACAATAAAAAAAGGAGAAGCAATAGGCCAAGCAGTATTCCAAAAATATTTAGTGACAGATGATGACAGTGCTGAAGGAGAAAGAATTGGAGGATTTGGTTCAACAAACCAAAAAGCATAATAAAAAAATATAAAAAATTTTTTAACCCTAGAGAATAAAGGAATTGAACAACAAATACACATAAAAATGGACGGTAAAGCCTTTGACTTTTACCGTCTTTTGTAGTATAATAAATATGGTTAAAAAATCCAATAAAGTTATTTAATACTATTTACATAACTTTATTATATTTTTTCTGCCAAATAAATAAAAATGCTGAAAGGAGTTGACTTACATGTTTAATGTAGGAGACAAAATAGTTTATCCAATGCATGGAGCAGGAACAATCGATGCAATTGAGGAAAAAGACATTTTAGGTCAAAAACAATCTTATTATATACTAAAAATGCCAGGTGAGGTAAAGGTAATGGTTCCAACCACAAAGGCAGAAGAGGTAGGAGTAAGAAGCATTATAAACAAAGAATCAGCAGATAAAGTATTTGGTGTTTTATCACAAGATGAAACAATAATGGATAAAAATTGGAATAAACGTTATAGAGACAACATGGAAAAAATGAAAAGTGGTGACATCTATGAAATAGCAGATGTCGTTAGAAATTTAAGTTTTAAGCAAAAGGAAAAAGGGCTTTCAACAGGAGAAAAGAAAATGCTAAATAATGCTAAACAAATTTTAGTGAGTGAATTAGTTTTAGCAGAACATGCAAGCCAAGAAGAAGTAGAACAATTAGTTGAAAATAAAATAAATACATCTTTTATGATGTTTAGAGCTGAAAGCATAGAACAAGAAAGTGTTGTTAATAAATTTATACCATTTGATAGTACAGGAACTGATGATAATTAAAATATTAAATTAATTAAAAATAGGAAAGGAATAGTAAATATTTTTATATTTATTATTTCTTTTTTTATTGCTTTTATATGAGTAAAATGATATATTTATATTAAATAAAATAGTTATAAAGATAGGTGGGAAACAAATGAAGAAAATTAGCTATAAAAAACAACGAGGAGTAACAATTATTGCGTTAACTGTAACAATAATTGTATTATTAATTTTAGCAGGAATTTCAATATCAATATTGACAGGAGACAATAAATTGCTAGGAAAAAGTCAACAGTCAAAAAGAGAAACAGAAATTATGCAATATGAAGAAAAATTAGAAATTTTAAAGCAATTGGAATATACAAATAATTACACAACAGATATAGCTCAATTTCTAGATAATTATGTTGATGTAGTAGAACAAGATGAAATGTTTAAAGAAAATAAAGGAATAACAGCAGATGTTGGAAATAATTTGGTTACAGTAATAACAAAAGAAGGATATAAATTTGAAGTTACAATTGATGATGTTATATATGTTGGAGATGAAAATGATAGTAATATAGATATAAACAATGTAAAGGTTACAATATTAACTACACCTACAGATTGGACAAACAATAGTGTAAGAGTGAAAATATCAACTAACATTACAAATGTAACAAAACAATACAGTTTAGATGGTGGAAACAACTGGAAAAAATATGAAAATGAAATAGAAATACAAGATAATGGAGTTGAAGTACAAGCAAGAGCAGTAAATGGTAATAATGAAAGTTCAAATACAGTAACAAAAATAATAGAAAATATAGATAGATTATCACCAAATATTTTTACACCAAGAATATCAAAAACAACAAATACGATAACAGTTGAATGTACTACAACAGATAAAGAAGCAACAACGAAGGATGGGAAAAGTGGAATAAAAGGATATAAATTTAGTAAAGATAATGGAAGTACATGGACAGATATAAAGGCAGAAGGAAGATATGTTTTTGAAAATCTAAAAGCAGGTATAACATATCCAATAAAAGTAAAAGCGATAGATAATGCAGGAAATGAAATTAGTACAAATACTATAAATACTACTATAGAAGAAGAAATAACAGTACCAGATGGAGAAGGAAGAATAAATTTTGAAAAAGATCCAAATGGATGGACAAGAGGACCAGTAAGAGTGCAAATTAGTACAGGTGAACAAGGGTATGGAATAGAATATTCATTAGACGGAAGTAAATATACAAGTTATAGTGCACCAATAGAAGTAAGTGAAAATAAAATAATATATGCAAGATTAACTAAAAATGGAAAAACAGGAAAAAGTGCAACATATAATGTAGATAATATAGATAGATTACAACCAAAAGAATTCGTAGTAAATATCCAAGGAAAAACAACAAACTCAATAGTAGTGGAAGGAAATACAACAGATGCAGAAGGTACACAAACAGATGGAAGTAGTGGAATAAGAGGATATAGATTTAGTAAAGATAATGGATATAGTTGGACAGGAGAGCAAGTAAGTGGAACATATACATTTAGTGGATTAACTTCAGGAACAAATTATCAAGTAAAGGTAAAAGCAATAGATAATGCAGGAAATGAAAGAGAAACAACAGCTATAAATGAAACAACAAATCAATTACCAAATCCAGCAGAAAAAATACAAATAACAAAAACACCAAGTAGTTGGACAAATGGAATAGTAACAGTAAGAATGACAAATATGGCACAAGAATATATATTACAATATTCAAAAGATAACAGAAGTTGGGAAACGTATTTAAGCCCAATAACAGTAGTAGATAATAACGAAACAATATATGCAAGACTATATGAGCCAAATTCACAAGAAGCGACAAGAAGTATAAGTACACAAATAACTAATATTGATAGATTAAGTCCAATAATATTTACACCAACTGTGAATGCAGGAATAGATACAATAGCAGTAACAGCAAACACAGTAGATAGAGAAGCAACAACAATAGATGGAAAGAGTGGAATAAGAGGATATAAATTTAGTAAGGATAGTGGATATAGCTGGACAGAAGAGCAAGCAAGTGAAACATATACATTTGGAAGATTAAGTCCAGGAACAAGATATCAAATACGAGTAAAAGCAATAGATAATGCTGGAAATGAAATGGAAGGATATGAGGTAACAGGAACAACAATACAAATACCAGGAGGAAACAACAACATATATTTTAACTATTCACCAAGTGGATGGACAAATAGAAACGTAACAGTAACAATAACAGCATCAACAACAAACTATAGATTACAATATAGTAAAGATGGATATACATGGTATGATTATGATAGTTACCAAAAAGTAACAATGACAGAAAATGGACCAGTATATGCAAGACTAACGGATGGAGTGAATTATGGAACAATAGCAACAGGAAATATAAGTAATATAGACAAAATAGCTCCAAATGTAAGTTATTCAACAAATCCATCAACAGGAGTTGCAAGTGAAGTAACAATATATATAAATGCAACAGATAGTTTATCAGGAATAGGAAGTATAACGAATACAACATATGATAATATAAGGAAAATAGATGATACAACATATATAGTAACAGCAAATGGCACATATTATTTTACAGTTACAGACCAAGCTGGAAATAATGCATTTGAGAGTGTAACAATTAACAATATTCAACAAAAAGAAGCAAAAGTAGGGGATTATGTAAAGTACACTCCGAGTAATCAATACTCATATTCTTTGACATCAGAATATACAGGATACTATACTAATCAAACTATACAACAAGAGTCTGATTTCAATTGGAAAATTTATAGTATGGACAACAATAAAATAACATTAATAAGTGATAGACCTACCAGAACTAATATATTTTTATCGGGAGCAAATGGATATAATAATGCTGTACAAGCATTAAATGATGTATGTAGAAACTTATATAGTAATTATACATATGGAACTGCGAGAAGTATAAAAATAGAAGATATAGAAAAATATTCTAAGTACGATAAAAATGCTTATGTAAGTGAGGGTGGAATAAATTATGGAGGAACTAAGACATATACAGGATATGATTTAAATTATCCTAACAAATATCCTTTAGAAAAAGGTTCAGGAGTAAATTCATATTCAGTTAATCAAAGTGGTTTAAGTGGAAGTGATGAAGGGACTTTTGTAACAGGAAGTAGTGTACCTAATTATGTAATGACGATGACTCAAAATTACTATTATATGAACAATTATTCAGCAAAACAAAGTTTTGGAGAAATACCATATAAATTAATAATTAATGATAATGGAACTAATTTTAATTATTGGGTTGCAACTAGGACAAATCTTTGTTATACACAATATGGAGACTTTGGAATTCGTGATATATACAATGGTGGAATGGGAGGAGGAGGACTTTTCCTATCTAATAATACAAATAATGACATAGTAAGTACTTTATCAAGACCAATTAGACCAATCGTAGAATTAAATTCAAATATATCAATTGATGTAAATAATGCATATAGTGATGGTAAAACACCACAAACAGGATGGGAATTGAAATAGAAAAATTTGTGACAAGTGAAGAAAGAAGAGCATTAATACAAGAATTTATTAAAAGGAATGAATTGAGAATAGCAGGAGATATTCAAGAAAAAATTTATTAAACTATGTTTTTAAAAAAGATATTAATAGATATAAAACAATACTTATAAAAAAGGATATAAATCAGAAAATATAAATAAAGCAATCTAAGAACAAAATAGAAAACTAAAGGGAGAAAAAATGTCAATATTAACATTAGAAACAAAAAATATGCTATAAAAATAGAAAACTTTGAAGGTCCGATTGAGTTATTATGTCATTTAATTGAAAAAAATAAAATGAACATATATGATATAATTTAAGTGAAATAACAGAACAATATATAGAATATTTAAGACAAATGGAAAGTATGGATTTAGAAATAGCCAGTGAATTTTTAGTAATGGCATCTACATTATTATTTCTAAAATCTAAAAAATTGTTACCAAAGCAAGAAGAGGAAGAAGAAGAATTAACAGAAGAAGAACTTATAAGAAGAATAATAGAATATAAAAAGTTTACATAAACAATGTAAAACCAAAAGAATTACAAATTGGAGATTATGTTAATTATATACCATCATCAAATAATTCTTATTATATATCAAAACAATATTCTGGATATATAGAAGATAAAAATATTGATCAAGAAAAATTGATATGGAGAGTGTATAAAATAAATGATGATGGGACAGTGATATTAGTATCTACTCAAGCAACGACAGCAGCTATGGGATTAGGAGGAGCTTTAGGATATAATAATAGCGTATATTTACTTGATAAGACTTGCCAGGAATTATATAGTAATAATAGTATTGGTGCAATTGCAAGAAATATAAAAATAGAAGATATTGAAAATGAACTTAATCAAAATGCATTAAATAAAATAAATTCATATGTATTGACAGGTGGTAGTCGTATAGGAGAAAAAAGAACCTTTTATGAATACTATGCATTCTATCCTAACCTATATAAACATGAAAAAGGAGCTGGAATAGATACAACAATAACTAATAGTACAGGGGTAGAAAAAAGTGATAAATATTATAATACACCTACTACTGAAGGAATGACTCGTGCACAAAGTCTTACAATAACCCAGACTAGTTATAATGTACCTTTGGAAATTAATGATTTTAAAAATGATGTAACATTGGAATTGCTTAGAGGACCTAAATATTGGATATCTTCTAGAGCTGTAGATGATTCTACTAATGGTTATGCTATATTTGCAACCCTTACATTTTTCCCCAATAGAATTTTGCCATATTCTAATATGGATTCTACAAATACAACTATTGCACAAAATTTTTCATTAAAGCCGCTGGTAACATTGAAGAAAGATAAAATAAAAATGTGTATAGGAGAAAATAATGAAAATAATATGCATACAATATATAACTGAAAAAATAAGTTAAGGAGATATATGTACTAACAATGAAAAACTAAAATATAATTATAATATTTATTAAAAAAGAAAGAATGGAAAAACTAATATAAATTCTAAAAAGGAGGAATATATATTAGTTTTTATTTTTAATATATCATTAATAATAATAAAAAAATATATTAATACGTTAAAGTTAAAAATAGATATATTAAAATAAAAATTATAATTTTAAATAAAAATGTTAGCAAGAAAGATGAAAATCTAAAAACAAATAAAGAAATTATTAAGTAAGAAATACAGCAGGCAAGAATTGGTTTTATAATGTATTTTAATAAATTAAAAGAATAGTTTATTCTTTTTTTCAGTTGAATGCTACTAATAGTAAAATTAACCAACTCACTAACAAAAATACTTAGTATATAACCAGCCATACCAAATTTAGGAACTACAAAATATATAATTAGTATAGTTATAACTAAGTCAATTATATTACAAAACATAACACTAACTTGTTCATTTATTCCTTTTAAAATATTATCAAAAATATTATCAATATAAATAAAAAACACCAAAGGAGCCAGAATTTTAAGCCATTTAGCTATTTCAATATTTTCATAAATAGCTAGACTTAGCTCATTTGCAAAAAAGAAAATTATACCAGCTATACATATGGAAAATAAGCAAGTATTTTTTAAAATAGTATTGCAAACAGTATTCATTCTATTATAGTTTTTTCCAGCAAGTAATCTAGAAAATTCAGGAACTAAAAGCCCACTAAAAGAAAAAATAAATACATTTGCAAACATCAATATTGGCATAACCATACCACTGATTAAACCATATTGAGATACAGACATAGTATATGTAAGGCCAGACATTGAAAGTCTAATAGGTATAAGAAATTGCTTAAGAGAAGAAAGACCAGACTTTATGCAAGATGTTATAGCAATAGGAAAAGAAATTTTAAAGATTTTTCTTTTCATTTGTATAGGTAAACATCTTTTATTAATATATTTTCTTCTGTCAATTAAATAAAAAATAATATTTAATGAAAAAGAAAAAACTTCAGATATAACATCAGCAATAATCAAAGAAATACAAATTGCTTCAATTCCATTTTGTAAGTTGAAATGTAATAAAAATATAGTAGTAATAATCTTTACACTAGTTTCTAAAATTTGAGATATAGCTGATTTATATGATTTTCCTACTGATGAAAAATAACCACCAATAACAGAAGAAATAGAAATTAATGGTAAACCTAAAGCTATTGCATAAATGGGACAAGGAGATACTGAGTTATTAAGCCAGTAGGATGAAACAAAAGGTGCAAAAACAATAATAATAATAGAAGCTAAAATTCCTAAAATCAAAGCAAAAATGATACAAGTTTTTACAACTTTTAATCCACTAATATAATTTGATTTTTCAAATTCCTCAGAAACAAGACAAGTACAAGCAGTTCCAATGCCAGAAGTAGCAATAGTTATAGCAAACATATAAATAGACATAATAAGACTAAAGATACCTAAAGTTTCAGAACCTACTTGATTTGCAACATATATATTAAAAATAAGACCAATACCACGCATTAAAAGAGAGGTACTGGTTAGTATAATACCATTAATAAAAAATAATTTTGTTCTTCTCAAAATATCACCATTTAATAATATTTTATAAAATAAAAAATATTACAACGATTTATAAAAAATATTTATTTAAAGAAGACTGGTATTATAGTTAGATGATGAATAAATTGCAATTATTTTTGAATTGACCATAAACTTGTAGTAACACAAGAATTATCAACACTTGCAAGAATTCGAATATCATTACTAGTATTATTTTTAAATTTAAAATCATAACTACCATAAGCAACAGCTGCATCTTTATCTTTTTTTACATAAGGTACTTTGTTGCTATGAGGATGTCGTTCTACAATTTCTAAATTAGGTACACTCATAACAGCATTATATAATGTACTACTTATTTGACAATTTCCACCACCATAACCTTTTTTCTTATTTCCTTTATTATCAAAAATGTCAGCTTTTTGATATCCTTTATCACTAGTTGCAGGACCTACTGTAGAACAAAAAGAAAAGGTTTCACCACTTTTTACAATAGTGCCGTTTAAAGAAGAACAAGTAAGTTGAATATTATGTTGTCTTTCATTATCTTTGGAATAAAGTGTGGTTGAGAAAGTAGAAATTTCTATTTCTTTTAAATCAGTATTTTGACTTGAAATATTAGAAGAACTATTTTGAGTTTTATTATTAGAATAATTAGATGTATTATTAGTATTAGAAAAATTTGAGCTTTCGTTATTTATATTATTTAATTCATTATTTTTAGAAATAGCAGTTTTATCAGCATTATATATATTATTAGAAGAATTAGAAGACTTTAAGTAGAAATAAAAACCCAAGCTAATTATAATAGCTAAAATAATAATTACATAAATTACATTTTTTTTATTCATAAAAATCACCAATATTATTATGAACAAAATTTAACAGAATATTAATTTTTATTAAAAATTTGATTATAATTTTATAAAACAGGAAAAATAGTGTGTTTCAAACATGAAAATATATTGACAACCACTAAAAAAATAAGTATAATAATAATGTAAATAAAAAAAAGGAGATAATTATGCTTAAAAAATATTGGAAAAAAATTGGATTATTAATATTGATAATAGCCTGTGTATTTAATGTTATGTCAAAATTAGTCAACAAACTTTCATTAGATAAAGAGATGTTATCTTCTGCACAATATATGTATGAACAACAACAAAATGAAAATAAAACAAAATAGGTATTGAAAAATAAAATAAAATATGTTATTATTAAACATAGTCATATTATTTTAACATTAAGAAAGAGGTGAACTAGTAATGAAAGAAGGAATACATCCAAATTATAACCAAACAACAATCACATGTGCATGTGGAAATGTTTTAGAAGTAGGTTCAACAAAAAAAGATATAAAAGTAGATATATGTTCTAAATGTCATCCATTCTGGACAGGTAACTTAAGACAAGAAACAGCTGGTGGTAGAGCAGATAGATTTAAGAAAAAATATGGACTTGCATAGAAACAAAAGAGTAGCAAATAAATGCTACTTTATTTTTTTGCCTAAATTTTCTATTGCAAAATTTGTCAAAATATAATAAAATAAGCAAGTAATGGAGGTTATGTAAGTGAATACAAAAAATGAGGTAAAAGAACAAGAAAAATATATAGAAAAAATAAAAAAGCTTAATAGAGACAAAAGTTTAAAATATAGTATTTTAACAATGGGGTGCCAACTAAATGAAAATGATTCTGAAAAATTATGTGGAATGTTAGAAGAAATGGGATATATAAAAACAGAAAATCCAAAAGAATCAGATTTAAGTTTATTTAATACTTGTTGTGTAAGAGAAAATGCAGAGGATAAATTATTTGGAAAATTAGGAGAGCTAAAAAAAGTAAAAGAAGAAAGAGGAACAATTATTGCGATAGGTGGTTGTATGATGCAGGAAAAACATATTACAAGTAAAATAAAAGAATCATATCCATTTGTTGATGTAATATTTGGAACTCACACATTACATAGATTCCCAGAAGATTTATATAAAGCATTAGTAGAAAAGAAAAAACAAGAAGATATATTAGATATTGATGGAGAAATATATGAAGGGTTACCTATAAAAAGAGATAGCAATATAAAAGCATCAGTAACTATAATGAATGGATGCAATAATTTTTGTAGTTACTGTATAGTACCATATGTTAGAGGAAGAGAAAGAAGTAGAAATCCAAGAGATATAATAGAAGAAGTAAGAAATTTGGCAAAAGAAGGATATAAAGAAATAACTTTATTAGGGCAAAATGTAAATTCTTATCTTAGAGTAGAAAGAGAAAAAAATATACAATTTGAAAAATATGAAGGGGTAGACTCTTTTGCAACTTTATTAATGGCAATAAATAAAATAGAAGGATTAGAGAGGATAAGATTTGTATCTCCACATCCAAAGGATTTCACAGATGATGTAATAGAAGCTATTGCAAAATGTGACAAGGTGTGTAAGTTAATTCATTTACCACTCCAATCAGGAAATACAAAAGTTTTAAAAGAAATGAATAGGAAATATACTAAAGAGCAATATTTAGAATTAGTAGAAAAGATGAAAAATAAAATACCAAATTTAACATTATCAACAGATATTATTGTAGGGTTCCCAGGTGAAACAGATGAAGAATTTGAAGATACTTTAGATGTAGTAAATAAAGTTAAATTTGAGCAAGTATATATGTTTATTTATTCAAGAAGAGTAGGAACTCCAGGAGATAGAATGGAAAATCAAGTTCCAGAGGAAATAAAACATAAAAGGTTTGATAGGTTAAAAGCTTTAGCAGAAAGTCAGATAGCAGAAAATAATCAAAAATATATAGGAACAATACAAAAGGTATTAGTAGAAGGAGAAAGTAAAAATAATTCTGAAATGCTAACAGGAAGAACAGACAGCAATAAAGTTGTAATTTTTGAGGGGGATAGGAACTTAATTAACCAATTTATTAATTTAAAGATTGTTTCAGAACATATGTGGTATTTAAAAGGAAATGCTAATTTTGCTAATTTTGCTGATTTTGGGGTCGGAGACAAAAAGCATCCCGAAAGCTAAAGCAAAATTTAAATAAGAAAGAGAGTTTTATGGATAGAAGAAATGCAATTTTGTGGGAAAGATGATTTTTGTCTCCGACCCCAAAATCAGCAAAATTACTTAAAAAGGAGACATAATGGAAAAAGTTTTAGATAATGGACAATTAAAGAAGATATGTAAATTAATTTTAGATGGAAAATTGGGAATAGTAGATGCTTCAGTTAGATTAGGAATTCATAAACAAACATTACATGAAAAGTTAATTGAATTTATAAATACCTCTAATGATATAGAATTAAAAAGAAAATATATAAAATATGAAGAAAAAAGAAATCCAGATTATTCTTTTATTAACTTTAAAGCATTATTTATTCAAATGGTAAAAGATGATGTTGGTCAGAGTGAAATGGCAAGAGAATATTGTATTCCAGCAAGAACTATTAGTAGAGAATTAGATAAAATTAAGGAAGAAGAAGGGTATGAAGTTCTATATGAAATGACAAAAGAAGTATCTAAAAGGAAAATGTGTAGACAAAAATTTTCTACCTATGAAAGAGTATTAATGTGTGCTAGCATAGAAAATTATGATGAAGGACCAGTTATTGTAAATAACTCTATTTCAAAAGAAGAAAGAGAATATAAGCGAGCAAAAGAACTTTTAAAAAAAGCGTCCAAAATGCAAGGAACTAAAGAAGAGATAGCAAAGAGATTAGGTATTGGAATAAGTACAATAAGAAGAGCTAAAAAAAGAATAGATGAATATGAAAAAAAGCAAGAAACGAAGAAAATTTTAGAAGAGAAAGAAGGAGAAGAGAGATAAATGGCAGAGTTTTCACCAATGATGCAAAGATATCTTGAAACAAAAGAACAATATAAAGATTGTATATTATTTTATCGTTTAGGAGATTTCTATGAAATGTTCTTTGAAGATGCAATTATAGCAGCGAGAGAATTAGAGATAACATTAACAGGAAAAGATTGTGGTCAAGCAGAAAGAGCACCAATGGCAGGAGTACCACATCATGCAGCAGAGATGTATATTTCAAGATTAATAGCTAAAGGATATAAAGTTGCAATTTGTGAACAACTAGAAGACCCTAAAACTACAAAAGGTATTGTTAAAAGAGGGGTTATAAGAGTAGTAACACCAGGAACAATAGTTGATAGTAATATGCTAGAAGAAAGAAAAAATAATTATATAATGTCTATATATAAAACAGGAATATATTTTGGTATTAGTGTATGTGACATAACAACAGGAGAATTTTATGCAGCTGAGATAAAAGATAATAACAATTTTCCTCAATTACTAGATGAAATTGCAAGATATTCACCATCTGAATTAGTTATAAATTCAATGATGGCAGATTGCACTGAGGAAATGGGAAAAATAAAAGAAAGATTTTCAAGTTATATTACAAAATTTCAAGATAAATTCTTTGAAAATAAATCAGATGTTATAAAATTAAGATTTAATTTACTAGATACAAATCAAAAAGAAATTGAAAATATCGAAGAAAAAACACTTGCGATTCCAGCAATTAATGCATTAATTGAATATATTGAACAAACTCAGATGACAAATCTAGACCATATAAATAAAATAACAATATATCAAATTTCAAAATATATGTCACTTGATATAAATGCTAGAAGAAATCTTGAAATAACTGAAAAAATGAGAGATAAATCTAAAAAAGGAACATTATTATGGGTATTAGATAAAACATCAACTTCAATGGGAGGAAGACATCTAAGAAGATGGCTAAATGACCCACTAATAGATACAATTGAAATTAATAGAAGATTAAATTCAGTTAAAGAACTAAAAGAAGATATAATGTTAAGAGGAGAAGTAATAGAAAATCTAAAAAAGGTTTATGATATTGAACGTCTAGCAGGTAAAATGGCTTATGGAAATGCAAATGCAAGAGATATGATAACCTTAAAAAATTCATTATCAAAACTACCTGAAGTGAAAAAAGTTTTATCTAGTTGTAAATCTGAAATGCTAAAAGATTTGTTTGAAAATTTAGACGAGTTACAAGATATATATGAGTTAATAGAGAAGTCAATAGTAGATGATCCTCCAATGAGTATAAAAGATGGAGGAATTATAAAACTTGGATTTGATGAAGAAATAGACAAATTAAAAACAGCTACAACAGAAGGAAAGAACTGGATTATTCAATTAGAAGCAGATGAAAAAGAAAAAACAGGAATAAAGAACTTAAAAGTTGGATTTAACAAGGTATTTGGATATTTTATAGAAGTAACAAAATCAAATTTAAATCAAGTACCAGAAAGATATATAAGGAAACAAACATTAACAAATGCAGAAAGATATATAACAGAAGAATTAAAAAATTTAGAAAATCAAATATTAGGAGCAGAAGAAAAAGTAGTAAATTTAGAATACAATGCTTTTACTATGATAAGACAAGAAATTGCTCAAAACATAAAAAGATTGCAGAAAACAGCAACAATAGTATCAACTTTAGATGTACTAACATCATTTGCACAAGTAGCAGAAGATATGAATTATTGTATGCCAGAGGTTGATAACTTAGGAGTTATAGATATAAAACAAGGAAGGCATCCTGTAATAGAAAAAATGCTAGGAACGGGAGCATTTGTAGAAAATGATACATATTTAGATAAAGAAGAAAATAGATTATCAATAATTACAGGACCTAATATGGCAGGTAAATCTACATATATGAGGCAAGTTGCATTAATTACATTAATGGCACAAGTAGGAAGTTTTGTTCCAGCACAATCAGCAAAGATAGGTGTAGTTGATAAGATATTTACTAGAGTAGGTGCATCAGATGATTTAAGTATGGGACAAAGTACTTTTATGGTAGAAATGATGGAAGTTGCAACAATTTTAAAAGAAGCAACTAAAAATAGTTTGGTAATACTAGATGAAATAGGAAGAGGAACATCAACATATGATGGATTATCAATAGCATGGGCAGTTGCTGAATATATAGCTAATGTAGAAAAATGTGGAGCTAAAACATTATTTGCAACACATTATCATGAACTAACTGAGTTAGAAGATAAAATAGAAGGTGTAAAAAATTATTCAATTGCTGTAAAAGAAAAAGGTGAAGATATAATTTTCTTAAGAAAAATTGTGAGAGGTGGAACTGATGAAAGCTATGGTATTCATGTTGCAAGACTAGCAGGAGTTCCAAAGGCTGTTACGATAGAAGCTAATAAAATATTAAAATCATTGGAAAGAAAAAATATATTAACAGGAAAAAAAGAAGAAAAGCAAGATAAAAAACAAGTTGAAGGTCAATTTGATATGTATAATTATAAACTAGCTGAAATAGCACATGAAGTAGATAAAATTAACTTGAATGAGTTAACTCCTATTGATGCATTAAATACTTTAGTGAGAATAAAGGAGAAGATGAAATAATATAAAAATGATAAAAGTATTAAATAATTAAAAGGTGATTATGAAAAATCAAAAATCTAATTAAAATTTTAGTAGGAAATTTATTTAAAAACTTAATTTAGAATTAAAAATAAAGCATTTACAAAACACATATATTATGTTAATATATGTAACAATAAATTCAAATGAATAAGTAGAAAAGGAGAAAAACATGAACAAAAAACGGAGAGAAGATATTGATGCAAATGTAAAGTTATTGTTAAAAAAATATTCTTCAGAAGAGGTAGGATTTTTAGGAGCAATATTAGGAAATGTTATTCAGGAGAAAAAAGCAATTACAAAAAAAGAAAGAAATTTTTTAATATCAATGCTAAATGATCCAAAAGAAAAATTCTTTCTAGGAGAAGGAAGTAAAGTTTTATCCCAGATAATTTCTGAACAAGAAGATATAAGGTATTTTGTTGCAGAAATGCAAAGAAGTATTTTAAAAGAGTTAGAAAGCGATATAACTATATTTACAGATAAAGATGTAGATTATTTTAAGGACTTTTTTACTCTTAAGGATTTAGAAGAGTATGGGGGGGATTTACAAAACAGTAGAATAAGAAAACTAATAATCTTTATATGGTTTGATGAAACAATTCTTTTAGAAGAAGTTTGGGGAGAGAAAAAAATTGCTGAATTAATATCAAAAATGGATGAAGAGCTAAGCAAAACAAAAGAAAATAGCAATTTTAAAGCAATTCTGGATTCTATCTCTAGTAATTATGAGCAAGAATATTTAAATTCTTAAAAATAGTTATCCTAAATAGGAGATAAAAAACAGGAAATGTCTTAGGTATGAAAATATTAGAAAGATATTTCCTGTTTTTTTATTGCATATAAAAATATAATGTTATTTTAGTTCTATATAAAATAACAATTAAAGTAAACTAAAAAAATTGATTTGTATTGTTTTATATGTATATTTACAAATATAAAATAAAAGTACAATAAAAAATATTAAATATGTATTGACATATTGTTATAAACTGTTATAATAAGTATATAACAGAAAAGAGGAGGAGTATATGAACATAATAATTAGTAATAACAGTAGTATTCCAATATATGAACAAATAGAAAATGCAATAAAACAAGCAATATTTTCAAATGAATTAAAAGAAGAAGATATGTTACCATCAGTAAGAACTCTAGCAAATGATTTAAAAATAAGTTTTTTAACAGTAAAAAGAGCATATGATGAACTAGAAAAATCAGGCTTTATAAAAACTGTTCAAGGGAAAGGAAGTTTTATTTCTCCGAAAAACTTGGAATTAATAAAGGAAGAAAAATTAAAAGAAATACAAAATTATATTGAAAAAATTTATGATATTTCTAAGTTAGCAAATATTTCTGAAAACGAGGTAAAAGAATTATTTAAAATAATATTTGAGGAGGAATTTTAGAATGAAAAACAATATTGAATTGCAAAATCTTTCAAAGAGGTATAAAGATTTTGAACTAAAAAATATAAGTTTCAATGTGCCACAAGGTTGTATTGTAGGATTAATTGGAGAGAATGGAGCAGGAAAAACAACAACAATAAAATCTATATTAAATATCACAAAATCAGAAGGAACAATCAAAATATTTGGAGAAGATATTAGAAAAAATGAAAAAAAAATAAAAGAAAAAATTGGAGTTGTTTTAGACGACAGTTTTTTATCAGAGTATTTGACTACAAAACAAATAAATTCAATAATGAAAGATATATATTCAACTTGGGAAGAAAACAAATATATAAAACTGTTGAAACAATTTAATTTACCTTTGAATAAAATTATAAAAGAATTTTCAAGTGGAATGAAAATGAAATTAAAAATTGCAGTAGCTATATCACATAATCCACAAATATTAATATTAGATGAGCCAACAAGTGGTTTAGATCCAGTTGTTAGAAATGAAATATTAGATATATTTAGAAAATACATAGAAGAGGACGAAACAAGGTCAATATTATTATCATCACATATTACAACAGATTTAGAGCATATTTCTGATTATATTATTTTTATTGAAAAGGGAAATATAGTATTTAATATGCCAACACCTGAATTATTAGAAAATTATGGCATTATAAAATGTAGTAAAGATGACTTTTTAAGAATAGATTCAAAAGATTATATAAGATATAAAAAGGAAAAATATCAATATGAAGTATTAACTAATGATAAAAATAATATAAGAAAAAAATATAATATAACAACTATTGACAAATCTTCAATTGAAGAAATAATGCTATTTTATATTAAGGGGGAAAAATAATTATGATAAAAGGATTAATAAAAAAAGATTTATATAACTTAGGAAGTTATAAATCATCACTAATTATTATGATAATATTTTGTGCAGTTGCAATAATAGGAACAAAAGCAGTAATTTATGGACCAATTATAATATGTACAATGATAGGAATGATAGCACTTTCAACGTTTAGCTATGATGAGATCTCAAAGGCAAATAAATATATATTAACATTACCAACAAATAGAAAAGAATTAGTAAAAGAAAAATTTATTTTAGCCATTGGAGCAACAATATTTGGTGGGATATTAGGAATATTAATAACAATAGTAGTAACAAAAATAATGAATTACATACAACCAATAAATACTATAAATTTGAATTATAATGATTTATTGTTTTCAACTATAGGAGGAATGTTTGGAATATCTTTGATACAAGCAATACAAATACCAAGTATATATAAATGGGGAACTGAAAAAGGACGAATTCAAATGTTTATATTAATATTTCTTTTAGTTTTGATAATATCAGGAATAGGATTTTTAATAATGAAATCAAATATTAATATAAACTTAGAAATATTTGAGAGTTTTATGAATAGGTTTGGAATGATTTTTTTAGTACTTTTAATAGGAAGTATGTATTTTATATCTTATAAAGTAGCTTGCAAGATATATAGTAATAAAGAAGAATAGGAAAAATTAGTGAAAAAAATAGTTGACAATACAAAAGTAATACTTTATATTGACATAATACAATAATTTATGTATAATGAACGTAGAATAAAGAATTAGGAGGATAATATGATGTCAAATAATTTTGGAGAAATATTAAAAAACATTCGGAAGGAAAATGGTTTAACTCAACTCAGACTTGCACAAATACTAGACATCGCACAGAGTAGCGTAAATAAGATAGAAAATGGTAAAGTAAAAAGAGTAGATCTAGATACGTGTTGCAAGATTTGGAATATATTTAATATTAATGCAAATCAACTTTTGGGCATGGAAACTAAGGAAAATTTAATTACTAAATGTGATTGTAATAATACTTTACAAAAGGCCAAAGAACTAGAAAATGGATTGAATTATGTGAAAGAGGAATTGAAAAAACTGGAGTTACAAGATAAAAGAGTTTTTGAAATAAGAAATGTAATAAATGGTTTTGTTCTAGATACAAATCTGGTTGATGGAAGAGTTCAAATTTATTGTGAAGAAGGGATAATACCATTAGGAGGGCTTTTTAAAGAAAACGAAATGCTTTATGCATTGGCTTTGATGAGTTTTTTTGGTGAATTATATTACAAATGTAGAAAAGTAGTTACTAAAATTAAAGAAGAAGTATGTTGTGTGAGAATTGATGCTTTATTATGTTATATAGGAACGACTTTAAGAGAACAAGCAATTTATGATGTAAGTCCATATAAGGAGTTTCAAACAGAGCAATTTTATAATGAATTTAAAGAACTTATTGAAACAGCTGTAAATTCATTAGGACATATAGCTGAATGCTATAATTATCATTGGGGTGATCAATTAAATGATATAAGAGCAATATATGAGACAATAACGTTTAAAGACAAAGAGATAGAATATTATGATTATATTACTAAAACTTATAGAATGGTAAATATTCACAATACTGTAGAACTACAGTATATGATAATGAATTTATATGCGAAAGCATATGCGGAGTCAGTATTATGGCTAAAGAAAGAATATCCATCTGGACTATGGTGTTCAACAACATCTTGGCAGATTATAACAAAAATGAAGATTATCATTCCGAAGTATTTTATTTATTAAAGCAAAAGGAAGCCTTTAAGGGCTTCCTTTTGTTTGAAGTATTATAATTCAATTTTAGGCTGATATTTCTCAAGCCACATATTAACTTGACAAAGATAGGCCATAAGCTGAGGCCCCGTCATTAACTGCCCAAACCAAGGCCTAGAAAAAGCTTCACCGTTAGACTCTAAAATACTCAAAATATAATCACGATTTAACAAACTATTAATAGGAGCATCACTTTTTTCCATAATATTAGAAAGCATAATTTTAACCTTAGATAAATAAGTTGGATTATGAGTTTTAGGATAAGGAGATTTTTTTCTATCAACAATTTCATCAGGTAAAAAATCTTTACACACATATCTTAACAATCCTTTTTCTCTACCTTTTAAAGCTTTCATTTCCCAAGGAATGTTCCATACATATTCAGCTAATCTATAATCACAGAAAGGAACTCGTAATTCAAAGCCATTATACATAGCCATTCTATCAGACCTATCTAAAAGAGTTTGCATAAACCAATTTAAAGTCAAATATGAAATTTTTCTTTTTTCAGCTGTTTCTTTTGAATCTGATTCTAAAATTTCAACTTCCTTTAGACTTTCATTATACCTATAATCTATATAATCCTTTAAGTTAACTTTAGAGGAAATGTCAGAATTTAATAATTTTTGTCTTTCTTCTATTGCAATTGACCATGGAAAAGTTCCACTATTTAAACTATCTTCTCTAAAAAACCATGGATATCCACCAAATATTTCATCAGCACATTCACCAGTTAAGGCGACAGTCATCTCATTTTTTACATTTTTACAAAACAATAATAAAGAAGAATCTATATCAGCCATACCTGGCATATCTCTTGCAATCATAGCATCTTCCAAGCTTGAAGCTAATTCGGGTGTATCAATAATAATTTTATGATGTTTGGTATGAAGATTTTTAGTCATTAAATCTATATAGTAATTATCTGAATTTGGTTGAAAATCACTTTTTACGAAGTTTTTATCATTATCAACATAATCAATAGAATATGTATCTAACGGAGGTAATCCTTCTTTTTGATAGTAATCAGCAGCAAATTTTGTTATTATGCTTGAATCTAATCCACCAGATAAGAAAGTGCAAATAGGTTTATCAGAAACAAGCTGACTAGTAATAGAATCATTTAAAAAATATTTTATTTTTTCACAGGTTTTTCCTAAGCTATCAGTATGTTCTTTAGACTTTAAGCTCCAATATTTAGTAAGATGTAAGCCTGATTTATTAAATACACCAAAATGAGCAGGTTTTAACTCAAAAATATTTTTAAAAACAGTTGTGCCAGATGTATGACTAGGACCTATACCAAATAACTCGCTGATTCCTTGGGAGTCAATAATTTTTTCAACACCGGGAAATTTAAAAATGGCCTTAATTTCTGATGCAAATATAAAAGTATTATTTTGTATTGTATAAAAAAAAGGTTTTACACCAAAATGGTCACGAGCAATAAATAATTCCTCTTTTTTTGTATTAAAAATTGCAAAAGCAAAAATTCCATTTAAGTAGTTAACAACAGAATTTCCAAAATGAATATAAGATTTTAATAAAATTTCTGTATCTGAATGAGTATTTATTTCAAATCCATTTTCAATTAATGTATTTTTTAACTCTTTAGTATTATATATTTGCCCATTATAACAAATAATATAATCACCATACGAATAATGTTCAATCATAGGTTGTTTTCCACCTTCTGGGTCAATAACAATTAATCTTTTATGAGCGAAATGAACATAATCGGAATAGTAGTAACCATCTTCATCGGGACCTCTTTTAGATAAACTTGCATTCATTTGTTGTATAACTGATTTTGAATGGTGTATTTTATCGATGAAATTTGCATAACCAGTAAAACCACACATATATGTATTCCTCCTTGTAAATAATAGTTATCAAAATTAAATAAATAATTTTAACCTTTTAAATTAAGTTTTAATATATACCTAATTTAAGTTTATGATACTATGGTAAATAGTAATAATAGATATAATATGATGATATCTGGATTTTGGTTATTATAAAATTTGAAAATATGATTTAGTTGTGATAAAATAAATATGCAAATAGTAAAATAAATAATAAAACTTAATATAAATATTCTTATAGGTATTTTTTAAAATGCTAGAAAGATACGAAATTAAAATAATATACTAGCTATTACAGTAAAATATAAATTATATAAACAATAAGAAAAGAGGAACAAAATGATAAAAATAAAAAATATATTTAAGCATTTAAAATTGATAACAAAACATAAATGGATAGTTTTTAAATTATGTTGCAAAGCAGGAATACCATGGAGAGGAATTTGTCATGATTTATCAAAATATTCTCCAACAGAATTTTTAGAAGGTATTAAATATTATCAGGGAAACCGTTTACCTATAACAGCGGCAAAGGAAGAAAAAGGTTATTCTGAAGCTTGGTTACATCATAAAGGAAGAAACAAACATCATGGTGAATATTGGCTAGACTTATCAACAAAAGAAAAAACTCCAATAATGCCATATAAATATACAGTAGAGATGTTATGCGATAAATTAGCAGCAGGTATAGTATATCAAGGAGAAAAATGGAATGAAGAGTATCCTATAAAGTATTGGAATGAACGTGAAAAAGAAAAATTAATGTTAAATCCTAAAATGAAAGATTTAATAACAGAGTTTTTTGAGCAGGTAAGTGAAAATGGAATAAATGAAGTTGTTAACAAGAAAAAGTTAAAAGATTTATATAAAAAATATTGTAGCATATAGGTTTACAATAGAAATGTCACACCAAAATATAAAAAATATTGTAGCAAGAGTTGACAAAAGTAAAAAATACTTGTATAATTTTATAGTGATTAATAAGTAAAAAATAAGAATAGATATATACATATATCTTAAAGCAAGGGGGGGAATTCAAGATGGCACAACCAAAAAGAAGATGGTCAAAAGCTAGAACACATTCAAAAAGATCAACATGGAAAAAAGAGCAACCAACATTTACAAGTTGCCCACATTGCCACGAACCAGTAATGCCACATAGAGTTTGTAAAAACTGTGGATACTATGATGGAAAAGAAATAGTAGCTAAAAAAGAAAATGAAAGTGCATAATAATGAATGGAAAGTAGTACTTGTGAAAAGTGCTATTTTTTGTTAAATAGGAAAATATATAATTTATGGAGATGGTTAAATGCCAAAAATAACATTTTTTAATTTAAATATTGAAAAGAGAGAAAAAATAAAAAAAGCTATTATAAATGAATTTAGTAAACATACAATTGCTAAAGCATCTATAAGTAATATTGTTGAAGAAGCACAAATACCAAGAGGGAGTTTTTATCAGTATTTTGAGGATAAGGAAGATGCATTAAAATATATAATTGATGAATTCATAAAAATTGAAAAAGAAGAAATAAAAAATTCATTAAAAATAAATAATGGTGATATATTTAAGACATCAATAGATATTTTTAAATATGTTTCTAAGAAAAGCTATAATGATACAGAGATGATGTTGTGTCATAATATTATTCAAAAATTAAAAGAAGAAAATGTAAATATTTTTGAGGGAATTAATTGTAAAAGTATGTATCAGGCAAATAAAGATAATGGAAATATTATAAATACAAATATATTAAAAATAAATAATGAAGAAGACCTAAAATATATGATGAAAATTCTAACAGTAGTAATTAGAGCTTCAATAATTGATGTAATAACAAAGAAAAAAAGCGAAGAAAAAGCACAAGAAGAGCTACAAAAACAAATAGAAATATTAAAACATGGAATGATAAAATAAAATACAAAAAAACACAAAATTTTTAAAAATTCTATACAATTTTTAAATTTTATGATATTATATCTAAGAATTACAAAAGAAAGAGAGGTAAAATACAATGTTTGAAAAGTTTTTAAAAAGAACAAATTGGACTGATATAGTAATATCTGTTATTTTTGCAATTTTAGGAATTTTATTTATTGCAAAACCTTCAGTAATGGTATCAGCTATATCTACATTATTAGGAGGAATATTATTCATAATAGGAATTTTAAAGTTAATAGATTACTTTACATCAAAAGATAAAGAAGATTATTTATTAACAATTTCTCTAATATCAGTAATATTAGGAGTAATAGTGCTATTCTGTTCTGATGTTATTAGTGGAATATTTAGAATTATCTTAGGAATATGGATAATTGCTTGTGGAGTTAGAAATTTCCAAACAGCATTAGTATGGAAAGATATAAAATCAGGTCTTTGGACAGTAACATTAGTATGCTCTTTATTTATGATAATAGCAGGTATTGTAGTATTAGTAAGCAACACATTAGCATTCCAAATTGTAGGAATAATAATATTAATATATGCAATACTAGATATAATTTCAAGAGCAATATTTATTAAAAAGATAAACAATTATTTAGATGACTAATTGAGTATAAAAATTGATTTTTAATAACAATAAAAAATGGGATTTATTAGAAGATAAATATATATTTCTAATAATATCTCATTTTTTTATTGCAAAAGTAATAATATTATTGACAATAAATAGATTTATTAATAAAATTTATATGTATTAAATAATAAGGAGAAATTCATATGCCAAATATATTTGATTATGTGAAATGGAGAGGGGACTTAGATTTCAAAAATGTTGAATTTAATGAAATAGATAATTTAATTTTATCAAGAATTGCATATTTTCCATTTGATAATTATCTAAAAGAGGGAGAAAAACTAACTTTAAGAGAAGTATATAAATTAATGGAAACTAGTAATAATAAGGATAATTACTTGCAAAAAGAAGATATAGATTTTTTACCATTATTAGCAAATAGTAAAAGGTTTGGAAAAATAAAGCTATCAGATTATGTGAATAAAATAGATGAAAAAGAGGAAAAACAATTTTCAGCAATAACTATAACATTACCTAATGGATATGTATATGTAGCTTTTAGAGGTACTGATAATACAATTGTTGGATGGAAGGAAGACTTTAATATGAGTTTTCAAGACTTAGTGCCTTCACAAGTAGATGCAGTAGCATATTTAGAAAATGTAGGTAAAAAGTATAGAAAAAAATTGATAGTTGGAGGACATTCTAAAGGCGGCAATTTAGCAGTATATTCTGCTATGTGTTGCAATGAAAAAATTAGGGAAAGAATAATTGGTGTATATAATAATGATGGGCCAGGTTTTCAAGAAAATATAATAAATTCTAAAGAATATAAAGAGATAATAGTAAAGGTACATACATTTATGCCTCAAAGTTCAATAATAGGGAGATTATTGAATAATAAAGGAAAATGTAAAATATTAAAAAGTACACAAACAGGAATAATGCAACACGATTTATATACTTGGCAAGTATTGGGAGTAAAATTTATAGAAGATAAGTTTACAAGCTCAAGTAATTTTGTAGACAACACTATAACACAATGGCTAAAAGAAGTTGATGCAGAGCAAAGAGGAAAATTTATTGATACTTTATTTGAAATACTTAGTAAAACAAATGCTAAAACAATTCCAGAGATGGGAGAAAACTGGTTTATAAGTGCAAAAACAATATTAACAACTTATAAAAATATAGATGAGCAAAATAAACAAATAATATTAAAAACATTAACAGCTTTATTTAATATTGCCAAGGGAAATATTAATGTAAGAAAAGTTACCAAGTTAAGAAAGAAATATATAGGAAAAAATTAGAATAAAAAAAGGCTTTGAAAAAAATATATTTTATGATAAAATAATTAATATAAATATAAATGAAAGAAGAATGATATGAATAGAAAAGAAGAAATAAAAAAAGATAAAAGAAGGATAGTAATAACAGTAATAGCAGTATTATCAATAGTGGTTATATCAATAGTAATATTTTGTGTAATATGTAAAATGTCTCAAACTAATGATATACCAGATGATGAAAATAAAAATTCGATAGAAGCTTTATATCAAGTGCAGAATCAAAATGAAGAAGAGGATCCTAAACTTGGAAAAATATCAGATTGGGAATTAATATTGGTAAATCAAGATAATAAAATACCAGAAGATTATAAAACAAAATTAAAAGAAGTAGAAAAGAATTATGAAGTTGACGAAAGAATTGCGGAAAATTTAGGAAACATGTTAAATGACGCAAGAAAAGAAGGATTAAATCCAATTATATGTTCAGCATACAGAAGTAGGGAATATCAAATAGAATTATATAATAAAAAAGTAAAAGAATATAAAAGGCAAGGATACAATCAAAAGACAGCAGAAGAAAAAGCAAGTACATGGGTTGCAATTCCGGGAACAGGGGAACATGAAACAGGTTTATCAGTTGATATAGTATCAGAAAATTATCAAATATTAGACGAAGAACAAGAAAAAACGAAAGAACAAAAATGGCTAATAGAAAATTGCTACAAATATGGATTTATTTTGAGATATCCAACAGAGAAAAAAGAAATAACAAAAATAAACTATGAACCGTGGCATTATAGATATGTAGGAATTGAAAATGCTGAATTTATAAAAGAAAAAGATATGTGCCTAGAAGAATACATAGATTATTTAAATACTATGGAAAAAAACAGTAAAGAAGAGGTTTAAAATAAACTGAATTTTTACTGTTTTTTGTTATCTTTTTTGGTGACTTTGATAATTTTGGAGTCATGATTTTGGGGTCGGAGGCAAAAATCAGGATGAAATTTTAAAAACTGACAATAAATATTACAAAATTGTAAGGAATTATTAGTAAAAATCGATTGATAAAAGGAAAAAAAGAATATAAAATAAATTAAGAATTTATTAATAATATATATATAAATATTTAATAACTAAAATATATAATGTAATAAAATATAGAAAATAAGGGTGATAAAAATGGAGAAGGAAAATAAAGTAAATGAATTTAGTAAAATATTTATTATATTTATGATAGGAAGTATTATTGGATATATTGTAGAAATGATAGTAGCATTAGTACAAAATGGACATTTTGAATCAAGACAAGGATTAATATATGGACCATTTACACCAGTTTATGGGATAGGAATAATAACATATTATATAATTTTTAAATTTGTTAAAACTCGTAACAAGGGAAAAGTATTTTTAATTTCAATGATATTAGGTGGAATTATAGAATATCTTTGTTCATATTTGCAAGAAAAAATATTTGGAACTGTTTCATGGGATTATTCAAATTGGATATTTAATATAAATGGAAGGACTACATTAATACATTCAGCATATTGGGGAATTGCAGGTATTTTGTATGTAATGTTAATAGAGCCAATTATACCTAAGATAGATAATTTTATGAAAGATAAATATATGAAATTAGCAACAAATCTTTTATTAATATTTATAGTTTTTAATATTTCAATTTCAACAATAGCAGCATTAAGGCAAAATAAAAGAGCAAATAATATTCCACCAGAAAATGGGGTAGAGGTATTTTTAGATAATCATTATCCAGATGAATATATGGAAGAAGTATTTGCAAATGCTAGAAGAGAGATTTAAGTGTATTAGATTAGCAATATATTTTTAATTATTCATACTAATTAATTAAATTTATAAAATTTTTAAATAGAAAATAAAAATATCTAATGTAAATATTAAGGAATTTTTCATTAGATATTTTTTGTTATATATGAAAAAATCTTATATAAGATCAAGATAAAAGATGATTTTTAATTTATATTACAAAAATAAAAATTTTCAAAGTTTTTACAATAAAAAAATAATAATCTTTTACAAGTTTCGACAAAATTTTTGTCGAACTAGTAGTAAAATATGTCTACATATAACAAAAAAAGGAAAAAATAAAGTTGAATATACTATTGCAAGAGAAGAATCAAAATATATATTAAAATATTTTTGAAGGGAAGGAATTTTTATGGATGAAATTAAAATAATTATTGCGGATGATAATATAGAAATATTAGATAAAATAAAAGAAATTATAGAAAAAATGAGTGGAATAAAATTGTTAGGAATAGCAAAAGATGGAAAAGAAGAATATGAAATGATTAAAAAAATGAAACCTGACCTAGTATTAACAGATTTAGAAATGCCAAAGTTAACAGGAATAGAAGTATTAGAAAAACTGAAAGAAGAAAATACAGAAAAGGTGCCACAAGTAATATTTATTACAGGAAAACCATCAACAGATTTTATAAAAAGAGCAATAAAAATAGGAGCATTAGATATAGTGTATAAGCCATTTAAAGATGAGAAAATAGAAGATGTAATAGAAAGAAATAAAAATGCAATATTAGAAGAGAATGCTTTAAAAACAGAGAATAATAGTATGATAGAGCAAACTAGTCTTTTTAAGAAAATTATGAGAAAAATAAGAAATAATTTTAATAGCATTATGAATATAAGTAAAGAAAAAGGATTTTAAATGATAGAAATTAATATAGAAGATTGTATGGCAATAGCTTTGAATTTTTAGTTTTATTAAAAGAGTTAAAAATTTGGAGCTATATTAATTTTGTAACAAAAATCAACTCTTTTCATATTTTTATAATATACAAAAATGTGAGAGGAGTTTATTTTTATGGATTATGAAAGTTTATATGCAAATAATTTATAGAAAAGACTTGAATAATAATTTTAACCGAGTTAATATCACAAAACAATAGGAGAGGATATTAGAATAAAAAAGAAGAAATTAAGTAAAAAGTAAAAAACAAGTATAAATTGAAAAATTTATGCTTGTTTTTTACTTAAAAGTGGTGACCTACAAAAGGTTACTCCATTTTTAAAGAGCACCCTGCTAAAAGCTACACTTTTAGGCAGTTATCGGGATTAGAGACATCTCCTTGATTCTGCAAAATTTCATTCATGTAATTTTGAGAGGAAAAGAAGAAGATAAGGATGTAAAAGACTTGATTATCAGCAATAATTAAGATATAATAAGTTCAATTCAACTTTTTTATATACCATATAAAAAAGTTGAATTAAGAAATACAAAAATAATTAGATTGGAGATAAAAATGAGCGAAGAAGTTATTATACGTAAAGCTAGAAAAGAAGATTTTAGACAAGTGCATAAATTAATTGTGCAAGTTCATAACTTACATGTTAAAGAAAGAAGTGATATATATAAGGATATAGATCCATTATGTATAGAGAGTTTTATAGAAAAATTATCAAAAGATACTAATATATACTTAGTAGCAGTGGTAGAAAATAAGATAATAGGCTTTTGTTTTTCTCAAATTAAAGAAATATCAAATAATGAAATTATGAAAGATAGAAAAATTTTACATATTGAAGATATTTGTGTTGATGAAAACAATAGGAAAAATGGTATAGGCAAAAAATTATACAATAAAATAATAGAACTAGCTAAGGAAATAAATATTGACAGTATTGAATTAATGGTATGGGGATTTAATAAAAATGCTATAAAATTTTATGAAAGCTTAGGTATGAATATAAAAAATCTAAGATTTGAGCAAAAAGTAAAACAGTAATGACGAATGAAAAAGTATAAACTAAAAAACATAGCAGAATCAAGAAAAAATTGCTATGTTTTTTTTGGAAAAAAATAACTTTTTCGCACAAATATGATAAAATATATTTGAAAGATGATACAAAGGATGGTGGTATATATGAAACAAGGATTTTCAAAAAATACAACAGAAGTGTTTGCGAAAACAATATTTCACTATGTACCAGAAATACTAAAGTATATAGATGAAATAAGAGAACCTAGAAAAAGACAAGATTACTCAATGAGATATTTGATAGTGTCAGAAATTTTAATGTTTTTGAGTGAAGGAAAATCCCAAAGATTTACAGAAACAGCATTTGAAGAAACAAAGTATTTAGAGAATATTAATAAGATAACAAAAGAAAAATGAAAAAGATACCAGATGCAGAAATATACACAGATGTATTTTCAAGAATAGAAAAAGAAGAAATAGAGAAATTCCAATATAAAATTAATTACAATATGATAAGAAATAAAATGTATGAAGATTCAAAAATATTAGGAAAATAGCACATTATGAAATAAGTCCAGAGTGGTTACATGAAACGAAAGAACGGAAAAACAACATGGTATTTATCAATGTTAGAATTAAAGTTAGTAGCAAATAAAATGGCTATATCAATAATGAGTGAAATGATAAAAAACGAAGATAAAAGGAAAGAGAATGAAACAGAAGAAGATGTAATAAAGAAAAGTGAAGAAGAAATCAAACAAGATTGTGAATTAAACGCATCAAAAAGATTACTACCAAAGTTTAGAAAGAGTTATCCCAGATTACCAATAAGGATAATAGCAGATTCATTGTATCCATCAATAGGGTTAATAGAATTATGTGAAAAAGAAAATGTAGAATATATATTTGTATTAAAAGATAAAAAAATCCCAACATTAATAGAAGAATTTTTAACATTAGTAAGTTTACCAACAGGAAATAGAGAAATAAAGGAGACCAAAGAGAAAATAATTTTAACATTATGGGAAAACAACATAGATTACAAAGGAAAGAAAATAAATGTAATAAGGCAAATAACGAAAAATAAAGAAACAGAGAAATATAGTAAATGGATGTGGATTACAAACCGAGAAATAACAAGAAAAAACTTATCTAAAATAATATATTGTGCTAGAACAAGGGATTATATAGAAAATCAAGGATTTAGAGAGCAAAAAATAACAAGTGGAATAGATTTAGAGCATGTATATTCAAAAGATATAAAAGCAATAAAAGTAATATACACAATAATACAAATAACACATCAGATTTGAGAAGAATGTTTACTGGAAAGGCAGTTAGAAACATCGAGGATGGTCACATTTGTGACAAAGACATGAAAGCTATTTTCGGAAAAATAAGAGTAGGTAAAAGAATCTTTGTTAATTTTGTATGAACCCAATATTTAAACTCTCTCCCAATCTACTATTGTATAGTGGATTGGGAGAACTTTTTAACTTCAATGAAATAGAGAAAGGGATGTCTATACTATTTCTCTTTATCTATTTATTTATTTTTTAAATCCTCTAAATTGCAACATTTAACAAAAAAATTTAGATTTCTATTATTAAAAATCCCTATTTAAAAAAAATTAGTATTCTTAATATTTGTAACAAAAATCAACTCTTTTCATATTTTTATAATATACAAAATGTGAGAGGAGTTTATTTTTATGGATTATGAATTAATGATGAATGGAAATGTAAAAATAGGTCAGAAAGCACCTGAATTTAATGCAATAACTACTTGTGGAGAAGTATGTTTAAATGATTATAAAGGAAAGTGGTTGGTTTTGTTTTCACACCCAGGAGATTTTACCCCCGTATGCACGACAGAAATGATAGCATTTACAAGAGCACATACATATTTTAAAGAATTAAATACTGAATTACTAGGATTAAGTATTGATAGCAATGCATCACATCTTGCATGGATATATGACATATATTGTAAAACAGGAATACAAATATCATTCCCAATAATAGCAGACAGAAATGGAGAAATAGCAAGAAAATATGGAATGATATCAAATGATATTAGTAATACAGAAACAGTAAGAAATGTATATATAATAGATGATAAAGGAATAATAAGAGCAATATTTATATATCCAATGAATATCGGAAGATTTATACCAGAAATAATAAGAACAATACAAGCTTTGCAAGTATCAGAATGTAGCAAAGGAATGACTGCTGCAAATTGGATTCCAAATCAACCAATAATAATGCCAATGCCAAAAACATATTGTGAGTTACAGGAAAGAGCAAATCAAATGAGAGAAGATAGAAATGGAATAAGTTGGTATTTAGGTTTTAAAAATATAGAAGAAAAATGCAAAAAGGAAATAGAGTAGTTGAAAACTATCTTTGAAATTTTAAATTCAAAGATAGTTTTTTGATGAGTTATAAAATAAAAAGAATAATATAGTAATGTTATTATCAAAAATATTAATATATTATAAAATAAAATTATAAAATCTATAATTGTGTTAATACTAAGTATAGTAAAAATATTAGAAAGGACACGATTATGAGAAAATCTATATGGCAAGATAAAATAAACGATAATAGAAATAATTTAGAAAACAATCAAAAAGAAAAAATAAAGCAAGAATATGAGAATACAAAAGAAACTAAAAAAGATGTAGATGTATGTATAATAGGAGCAGGAATAACAGGAGTTACTTGTGGTTACGAATTATCAAAATTAGGTTATACTGTTTCTATAATAGAAAAAAATGAAATTGGCTCAGGAACAACAGGTAGAACAACGGGAAAAATAACAAGTCAACATGACAGTTTTTACAATTACTTAGAAGAATCATTTAGCATTGATACAGCAAAAAAATATTTAGAAGCAAATGAAAATGCAATTAATAAAATTGAAAGTAGAATAAAAAATGAAAATATAGAATGTGATTTTGAAAGACTAAATAGTTACATTTATACTACTAAAAAAGAAGAAATAAATCAGCTTGAAAAAGAATTTAAAACATTAGAAAATCTAAATTATAAATGCGAGTATGTAACAGATATTGATTTACCTTTTAAAATAGAAGGAGGAATATGTTTTAAAAATCAAGCACAATTTCATCCAATAAAATATATAAGGGGATTAGTTAAATATATTGAAGATAAAGGAAATAAAATTTATACACATACAATAGCAAAGGAAATAAAGAAAGGAGAAAACGAAAAATATATAGTAGAAACAGATAAATTTTCAATATCTGCATCATATGTAATAATGTCAAGTCATTATCCATTTTTTAAAGTTAAAGGGTTATATTCAGCTAAAATGTATCAATCAATGTCATATTTAATTGCAATTGAAACTAAAAAACAATTACCAAGTGGCATGTATATAAGTATAAGTAATCCAAATATAACAATAAGAAAGGCGAAATATAATGAAAGAGAAGTGTTATTAATAGGTGGTGGAGATAATAAAACAGGTAAAGAGATAACATATGAAGAAAGTTATGGAAGATTAGAAAAATTTGCAAGAGAATATTATCCTGATGCCAAAATATTAGCAAAATGGAATGCTCAAGATTGTATAACATTGGATAAATTACCATATATAGGACAAGCATCTAACTTATTACCAAATGTTTATGTAGCAACAGGATTTAAAAAATGGGGAATGACTTTATCATCAGTTGCAGTTGATATAATTGTAGATGATATAGTAGGCAGAAAAAATGAATATAAAGATATATTTTTGGCTTCAAGAATGCAACCAATAAAAAATCATGAAGAAATTAAAAATATGTTAGTAGATTCTAGTAAGGCATTAGTTATAAATAAATTGAAAGAAAAAGATGTAGTGGAAAAGAAGATAAAAAAAGAAACAGGTGGAATAATTGAAGTAAATGGTAGAAAGGTAGGAATATACAAGGACGAAAAAGGAGGAATATATGCAGTAAATCCTAAGTGTACGCATTTAGGTTGCTTGCTTGTATGGAATCAAGTTGAGAAAACTTGGGATTGTCCTTGCCATGGTTCACGATTTAATTATAAAGGAAAAAATATAGTAGAACCAGCATATGACGATTTGGATATAATAGATATTTCAAAATTATAATATGAATACATTATTGAATTGTGTGCTTTGATATAAATAAAAACAATATAAAGAATGAAGAAAACAGTTTTATTATAAAAATTTAGATATTAAAATATAATATAATTCATAATAAATATATTTATAAATAATATTAAAACTTAAAGATTGAATATAAATAAAAAATATTCACATAATAGTAAATGGATAACGATATTATTTGCTATAAAAGTAAAAGCAAAATAATAGCTTTAATGAAATCAAAAACTTAGAATTTATTTTTTTAATTTATTTCTAAAAAAGAAAGGAAGATGAGAAAATGGAAGGAAATCAAAAAATACATTGTACAGTAGAAAGTTGTAAATATAACGAAAAAAGTGAGAATTTATGCAAATTACAAGCAATACAAGTAGCTCCAACAGAAAATTGTAAAACTAAAAAAGCAGATGAATCTATGTGTTCAAGCTATATTTATGAGAAGAATTAATTTTCTTCTCATTTTTTTCTTGACATATCAGGAAATAAGAAATAAAATAGCAATAGCAAAACAAAGGCAAAAGCCGGAAATGGAGGAAAAGATTATGTTAGTTACAACAAAAGAAATGTTTGAAAAATCAATGAAAGAAGGATTTGCAATAGGGGCATTTAATGTTAATAATATGGAAATAGTACAAGCAATAATGGATGCAGCAGCAGAAAATAAATCACCTGTAATATTACAAGCTTCATCTAGTGCGATAAAATATGCAAGAATAGGATATTTAATGAAAATGGTAGAAGCAGCAGTAGAAGAACATCCAGAAGTGCCAGTAGCAATACATTTAGACCATGGTCCAGACTTTGAAACAGCAAAAATGTGTATAGATAATGGATTTACATCTGTAATGATTGATGGCTCAAAATATGATTTTGAGGAAAATGTTGCATTAACAAAAAAAGTAGTTGATTATGCACATAGTAAGGGAGTAGTTGTAGAAGCTGAACTTGGAAAACTAGCTGGAATTGAAGATGATGTAAATGTATCAGAATCAGATGCAATGTATACTGACCCAGAACAAGCAGAAGAATTTGTAAGAAGAACAGGATGTGATTCATTAGCAATAGCTATTGGAACAAGTCATGGAGCATATAAATTTAAAGGAGAAGCAAAATTAAGATTTGATATATTAAAAGAAATAAAAGAAAGAATACCAAATACTCCAATAGTATTACATGGAGCTTCAACAGTTATACCTGAATTAGTAGAAATGTGTAATGAATATGGTGGAAATATTCCTGGAGCTAAAGGTGTGCCAGATGAAATATTAAAAGAAGCAAGTAAATCAGGAGTTTCAAAAATCAATGTTGATACAGATTTAAGATTAGCTTTAACTGCTGGAATAAGAAAAGTATTGAAAGAAGAACCAAATGCATTTGACCCAAGAAAATATTTGACACCTGCAAGAGAATTAGTAAAAGAAACAGTATCACACAAAATGAAAGATGTATTTGGCTCAAGTAATAAAATATAAGAAGTTTTATATAAAAATAATTTAATATCAATATCAGCTTATTTTTTAATTTATTTTGTAAAAATGAAAAAATTTAAAGATATTTCTTATAAAATTAAAATAACTATCTTAGAATATTGAATTTCTAAGATAGCTATTTTTGAATATTCAAAAAGTTTATTGTATTAATATTTAATTATGAATATAAAAATTAATATTCATAGAAATAATAAGGCTGTATAAAACTCATTAATGGAAAAGTTAAAAAGTTAAAATGATTAAATTGAGAAAGTGATAATATAATAGTAAATTTTAACTATAATTTTTTGATTTTAGATTTATAGCAATTTGTCTTTGAGCATCTTTTTTAGCTAAATCTTGTCTCTTATCATAAAGTTTTTTTCCTTTACCAATACCTAATTCTAATTTAACTAAATTTCCTTTAAAATACATATTTAAAGGAATTAAACTATAACCTTTTTGATTAATCAAACCAATTAATTTATTAATTTCTTTTTTATTTAAAAGTAATTTTCTAGACCTTAAAGGGTCTTTGTTAAAAATATTGCCATGTTCATAAGGACTAATATGCATACCATAAACAAATACTTCGCCGTTTTTTATATTAGCATAGCTGTCTTTTAAATTAGCTTTACCATTTCGAATAGATTTAATTTCAGTACCATAAAGAACTATACCAGCCTCTAATTTGTTTTCAATGTTATAATTGTGATATGCAGTAGGATTTTTTGCAATTAATTTTGTATTCATATATAACTATAATTCCTCTCGATTTAATTTTTTAATATTATACCATAAATCTTGGCAATATAAAACAAAATCTTGAAATAAATTACTTTTATAATTACTAGATAATAGTTTTTACAAATTAACCGCTTAAAATAAATAATATCTAGTAACCTTTTATATGAAACAAATTATCTTCTATTATTATACTTAGAAGAATTTGTTTGCATTGAATAATACCAAACAGCAGCGATAATTGCTAGTGCAGCTATACCAAGTATTAGCCAAGTCCAAGCAGTAGCTCCCATACCCATAAAAGTAGTTGTACCATCAGCAGAAGTTCTTGTAGCACTATAAGTATCATTATTCATACTATCAGTCATTTCTTTAGTAGTATTATTCATTCCTTCTGTTACAGTATTACTAGCATCATTCATAGTATTTTCCATAGAACCTGTTACATTTTTAGAACCATTAGATATATCCTCAGCAGTATTTCTAGTAGTTCCTTCAACATTATTTATTGCACCAGATACACCATTTTTAACATCTTCAGCTATATTTTTTGCTGATTCACCCATATCATGCATTGCGCCATCTGCTGCAAAACAGTTACTGGCAAAAAAGATAACAACACATGTGATTAATGCTAAAGTAATAAATAATTTTTTATGCATAAAATTTGCCTCCTTTTTATTAGTATATTTACTAATATTTTTAATAAATTATTAGCAAATAAGATATAATAATAGTATTGAAAAAAAAGAGTAAAATATACATAAAATAAAAAAGATATAAATGTAAAATTCCATAACTAAAAAATACCAAATCTTAATACTTTTATAAGATTTGGTACAAAATTTAAAATCTATTTTTTTAATCTAATCAATATAGCAATTCCTAATAAAATTAATAAAACTCCAATTACGATTAATAATATATTTAAAATATCAGAAATTTGTAATTCACCACTAGATTGACTTCCGGCAACAGTTTGTGTAACTGGTGGAGTAGTAGTTTTATTACCTGTTGAAGAAGTGTTTGAAGTTGTATTAGTATTTTCTGAATCTACTGAATTTGTAGTGTTATTAGAAGAATTACTAGCTTCATTTGTAGATGTATTAGAAGTATTTTCTGATGAAGCAGTATTACCTGTATTAGCTGTGTTAGATGTGTTAGATGTTTCTTCATTACTTGTAGAACCTTCATCATCAGTTAAATCCATATTAACAGCATATGTAGATGTTGAAAAACTTACTAAAACAAAAGATATTAGTAAAATTAATAATATTTTTAATTTTTTTGACATAATTAAATTACCTCCATAAATAAATTCTCTTAAGTTCATACACAATAATATCACAAAAATAAAACAAATGTCTAGTAATTTAATGAAATTGTTTAATTTTATTTTTTTATATGCTATAATGTGAAAAAAAGATGATTTTTCTATGCAATAAGAAAAAGTAAATAAACTCTAAATAAAGGAGAAAATAATGTCAAAAATATTAATAGTAGAAGATGATGAAAAACTAAGAAAAGAATTAAAAATTTTTTTAGAAAAGAATGGATATGAAGTTAAAATATTAGAAGAATTTGAAAATGCAATACAAGATATATTAAAAGAAAATGCAGATTTAATATTGCTAGACATAAATCTACCATATACAGATGGAGAGTATATATGCAAAGAAATTAGAAAAGTTTCAAATTTGCCAATAATAATGGTAACAAGTAGAAATAGTGAAATTGATGAATTAATAAGTTTAAATAATGGTGCAGATCAATATGTTGTAAAACCATATAATGTTCAAATATTATTAGCAAAAATAGCAGGTCTTTTGAAAAGAACTCAAAATACTGATGGTAACCCCAATAAGATAAATTGTAATGATTTTATTTTAAATATATCAAAGAGTTGTATAGAAAGAGGTGATGAACAAAAAGAGTTGACAAAAAATGAATTGAAAATTTTACACTATTTAGCTTTAAAAAAGGGCCAAATAGTTTCAAGAGATGAAATAATAAATTATTTATGGGATAGTGAAAGTTTTATAGATGATAATACACTAACTGTAAATATGACAAGATTAAGAACAAAACTAGATGAAATAGGTTTACAAGATAGAATAGAAACAAAAAGAGGACAGGGGTATATGTTAAAATGAGCTTCAAAAATTTTATAAAAGATAAGGTAATATATATAATATTTTTAATTCTAAGTATATTTGCAGTACAAACATTTTTATTAACAGTAAATACAACATTATATGTGAGAGTTTGTATAGGAATAATTCCAATAATTTTATTTATAATAGCATTAATAATAGAGTATTGGACTAAAAATAAATATTACAAGAGAATTAATGAAAAATTAGAAGAATTAGATGAGAAATATTTAATATCTGAACTAATGGAAATGCCAAATTTTGTAGAAGGTCAAAAAACAAAAGAAATAGTGCAAGATGCAGGAAAATCAATGCTAGAGAATGTAAATAAATATAAATACTTGCAAGAAGATTATAAAGAATATATAGAATTATGGATTCATGAAATAAAAATACCAATAGCAACAAGCAAATTAATAATAGAAAATAATCCATCAGAAGCGACAAAAAGTATAAACGAAGAACTAGATAAAATAGAAAACTATATCGAACAAGCTCTTTATTATGCAAGAAGCAATAATGTTGAAAAAGATTACTATATAAGAAAAACTAATTTAAAAGAAATAGTAAATACAGCAATTTTAAAAAATAAAAGAAGTTTATTACAAAACAAAATTAATTTAGAAATACACGATATAGAAAAAGAAGTTTATACAGATAACAAGTGGTGTACATTTATTCTAAATCAAATAATACAAAATTCAATAAAATATAGTCAAAAAGAAAATAAAAAAATAGAAATATATAGTGAAGATAAAAAAGAAAAAGTTATACTACATATAAAAGACAATGGAATAGGAATAAAAAAAGGAGAAATAACAAGAGTATTTGAAAAAGGCTTTACAGGAGAAAATGGAAGAATAGATGGAAAAAAATCAACAGGACTAGGATTATATTTATGCAAGGTACTCTGCACTAGATTAGGTTTAGGAATAGAGTTAAATTCTGAAATTAATTTAGGAACAGAAATAAGAATTATTTTTCCAAGAAGTAGTTTTATAAAATGATTTTTGTCTCCGACCCCAAAATCATCGTGATTTTGGGGTCGGAGACAAAAATCATTTAAACAGAAATCATTTAGCTTACAAAACTGTAAGCTAAATGTAAGCAAAAAGAATTGCATAAAACAAGCTTCTTTCGTATAATTAAGATAATCTTAAATATGCGAAAGGAGTTGTTTTTTAATGAACAATATATTAGAAGTAAAAAATATAGAAAAATACTATGGAAACAAATCTAATCTAACAAAAGCCATAGATAATATTAGTTTCACAGTAAATGAAGGAGAATTTATAGGAATAATGGGAGCATCTGGCTCAGGTAAAACCACATTATTAAATTGTATTTCTACAATAGATAGAGTAACTTCAGGAAAAATTGTAATAAATAATCAAGATATTACAAAATTAAAAGGAAACAACCTAAATAAATTCAGACGAGAAGAATTGGGGTTTATATTTCAAGATTTCAACCTTTTAGACACTCTAACAGCTCGTGAAAATATAGCTTTAGCGTTAACTATACAAAAGGTAAATGCAAAAGAGATAGATAAAAAAGTTGAAAAAGTTGCTAGTCAACTTGGAATAACAGATATATTAAATAAATACCCATATCAAATTTCAGGAGGACAAAAACAAAGAGTAGCATCAGCAAGAGCTATAATAACAAATCCAAAATTGATATTAGCAGATGAGCCAACTGGGGCATTGGATTCAAAGTCAGCAAGACAATTATTAGAAAATTTAGAAGCTTTAAATAATGATTTTAATGCAACTATATTAATGGTAACACATGATTCATTTACTGCTAGTTATGCAAATAGAATACTATTTATAAAAGATGGAAAGATTTTTAATGAATTGGTAAAAGGTGAAGATACAAGAAAACAATTCTTTGAGAAAATAATAGAAGTTCAAACTCTATTAGGAGGTGAACTAGGCGATGTTATTTAAGTTATCTTTAAAGAATATTAAAAAGAGTTTTAAAGATTATGCAATATATTTCTTAACTTTAGTTTTAGGAATAGCAATTTTCTACATGTTTAACTCATTAGATAGTCAACAAGCAATGTTACAAGTATCACAATCAACAAAAGATATTATAACATTAATGATTAATATGTTGGGATTGGTATCTGTATTTGTTGCAGTTATTCTAGCATTATTAATTGTTTATGCAAATAATTTTATAGTAAATCGAAGAAAAAAAGAATTTGGTATATATATGACCTTAGGAATGGGAAAAAGACAAATTTCTAAAATAATATTATTAGAAACAATATTTATAGGAATTATTTCATTGGCAGTAGGAATATTAGTAGGTGTCTTAGGTGCGCAATTCATGTCAATTTTAGTGGCAAAATTATTTGAAGCAGATATGAGTGAATTTACTTTTGTATTTTCAAAAACAGCCTGTATAAAAACTTGTATATATTTTGCAATTATGTATTTAGTAGTAATTATATTTAATGCAATTACAATTTCAAAATATAAATTAATAAACTTACTTACAGCAAATAAGAAAAATGAAACAGTAAAAATAAAAAATCCAATAATTTGTATTATAGTGTTCTTAATTTCAATAGGAATATTAGCTTATGATTATTATAAAGTTACAGGTGGAGTAAAGACACTTTCAACAGTAGATAAATTAATACCAATCATATTAAGTGGAATTGTTGCAACTATATTATTCTTCTGGTCTTTATCAGGATTTATATTAAAAATTGTACAAACAAGAAAAAAAGTCTATTACAAAGATGCTAATATGTTTGTATTAAGACAATTAAATAATAAAATAAATACAACAGTAATAAGTATAAGTTTGATTTGTTTAATGTTATTTATGACTATAAGTATTTTATCTTCTGCATTTTCATTAAGAAATACAATGCAAAAGGATTTAAAAGAAATGACTCCAGTAGATTTGAATTTATATAAAACTGTAAATCTTCCGGAAAATTATACTACATCAAAAGGAGATACAAAGAAATATACACAACAAGAAATAGAGGAATCAAGAATTACAATGGAAGAATCACTAAGTAAAGCTGGATTTGATATGAATTTATTAAAAGATATAGTGGAAATACCAATTTATGCAACAAATGAATTAACACTAAAAGATAGTTTTGGAAAACAGTATGAAAGAATAAAAAATGAGTATTCAATGATGATAGGATTTGACTTGCCTGAAACAATTGTAAAGATATCAGATTATAATAAAATTGCAAGGCTATATGGACAAGAAGAATATTCCTTAAATGATGATGAATATATGGTACTATGTGATTTTGACTCATTAAAAGTTTTAAGAGATTCTAGTCTAAGAGATAATACTGAAATAACAGTTAGTGGCAAGAAATATAAACCAAAATATGATGAATGTAAAGAAGGCTTTATTATGATATCAACGAGTCATACAAATGGAGGGATTGTTTTAGTACCAGATAGTTGTAACTTAACAGAAGATATGAAAGAACAATCACTTTTAGCTGCAAACTATAATACAGATTCAGAAGATGAAAAAGAAAAAATAGATGAAATGTTGGCAGAAAGAGATTCAGAAGTTGCTAAAAAAATGTTAGAAAATGGAGTTCAAGTTGATGGATTAACAAAAATTGTTGTAATATCATCAAGTGTAGGAGTGGCAACAATTATTACATTTATAGCAATATATTTAGGAATAATATTCTTAATAGCAAGTTCAGCAATATTAGCATTAAAACAATTAACAGAAAGTTCAGATAATAAGCAAAGATATAGGATTTTAAGAAGAATTGGTGCAGATGAAAAAATGATTAATAGAGCATTATTTAGACAGATAGGCATATTCTTCATATTACCATTGATTTTAGCAGTAGTACATTCAATTTTTGGAATTCAATTTGCAATGTCAATGATGGCTGGATTATGCAGTCCAGAAGATTTATTACCATCAATTATAGTATCTGTAATAGTTATCGGAGGAATATATGGTTTATACTTCTTAGCAACATACTTAGAAAGTAAAAATATAATAAGAGAGGAAGATTAATCATTAAAAGAAAATAGTTTTTCAGAAATATAGAAATAAAAGTGAAATAAGTCGAAAAATAATTTGTAGAAATGAGGTGGCAATATATGAAAAAATTTTTTAAATTTTTAATAATACTAATATTACTATTAACTAGCTTAGGATTGTTGATAATAGGAAATGGATATAATATGTATAAAGAGGCAATTCAAGAAATGCCTATACAAGAAAAAGTAGAAGAAATAAGACAAAAGGAAAATTATACAAAGCTTTCAGAATTGCCACAAATATATATAAATGCAGTAATATCAGTAGAAGACCACAGATTTTATGAACATAATGGAATTGATGTAATTGCAATAGGACGAGCTATTATAAATGATATAAAAGCAATGAGTTTTGTTGAAGGAGGAAGTACCATAACACAACAAATTGCTAAAAATGAATATTTTACACAAGAAAAGAAAATTACTAGAAAAGTAGCAGAAGTATTTGTTGCTTTTGAATTAGAAAAACAATATACTAAAAATGAAATTTTAGAATTGTATATAAATACTATTTATTTTGGAAATGGATATTATAATATAAAAGATGCAGCAAAAGGTTATTTTGGAAAATCAATTACTAATTTAAGTGATAGTGAATGTATTATGTTAGCAGGAATACCAAATGCACCTTCAGTATATGCACCGACACAAAATCCGGAATTAACTAAACAAAGACAAAAACAAGTTGCTGAAAAAATGGTTAAGTATGGTTATTTGACAGAGGAAGAGAAAGATAAGATTTTGGGCAAGTAAGATAGATATTTGTTACAAAATCAAATAAGTTAATATTTAAAAATTGCTCTCACTTACTAAGAAAGTGGGAGCAATTTTTTAAAATAATTATCAAATGTTTAAATATAATTTTATTTATGAGGAATATCAAAAATCAAAGAAATAATATAATTACAAAGTTGAGTTTCAGACAAAGAATTATCAGATTTTAGCCACCAAATAATAGTTGAAATTACAGCTCCTGCATAAAATTGAGATATAACTTCAATAGGTACATCATGTGAAATTCCATTTATTTCTTCCTTATTTAACATGTCATATATATATGAAATACAAGCATTTGTAAATATATTTATAATGCCACTATCAGAATTTTTCTTTAATATATTTTTAAAAAAAGTTTTATTTTCTCCAATATATTCAAGCATACTCATAACCATTTTAGTATAGAAATCTTTATTATTTGAATATGTATTATGAGAAATTTTTTCCCAAATTTCTTGTTCAACATCTTTAATGCAATAATCAAGTAATTCATACTTATCAGAAAAGTGACTATAAAAAGTGGTTCTATGTACCATTGCCAAATTGCAAATATCATTTACTCTTATTTCCTCAAATGATTTTTTAGATAGAAGTTCAATTAATGCTTTTTTTAAAAATAGATATGTTTTTTTTACTCTTAAATCTTTCAATATACATCATCCTTACTATAAAATTGTAATCTATATAAATTATATAGCAAATTATATACAAAAGTAAAGATAATAGACAAATGTATATACAAAAAATAAAAAATGTATAATAACCATCACAAGTATATGGTCTGTTGTTGCAAAATTAAAGAAAAAATCTATAATAGAAAATAGTAAAAATTTTATAGGAGGAAGTAGAAATGGATAAGAAAAAGAAAATAATGAAATGGATTATAATAGTAGCAATTATTGTAATACCAGTAATGTATAGTTTTTTTTACTTAAAAGCATTTTGGGACCCATATGGGAATTTACATGGAATGAGAATAGCAATTGTAAATTTAGATAAAGGAAGCAATAATGAAAATCTAGGAAATAATCTAGTAGAAGAGCTAAAAGAGAAAGATGTAATGAGCATAGAAGTATTAAATGACAGCAAAAAAGCAGAAGATGGTTTGATAAATGAAGAATACTATGCAACAATAACTATTCCAGAAAACTTTACACAAGATTTAAATTCAGCAGAGAATAAAGACAGAAAAACGACTACAATAACATATTCACCAAACCAAAAAAGCAATTACTTAGCATCACAAATAATTGCAAAAGTAGTAACAACAGTTGAAACCGAATTAAGAAGTGAAGTAAGTGAAAAGGTTGTAGAAACATTATCAAACAAGTTAAACGAAGTACCAGAAAAAATGCAAGATATATCAGATGGAGCAACACAAATAAAAGAGGGAGCTAACCAATTATCAACAGGATTGCAAACATTAAATTCAGGAACAAATGAATTACAATTAAACTATAATAAATTTGATGCAGGTGTAAATACAGCGTACAATGGAAGCAAAGAATTGAACAATGGACTTAATCAATTAAATAGTGGAGCAGAACAACTATATCAAGGAACTACACAACTTGAAAATGCAACTAAAAATTTATCAGCAGTAACTTCAGGAGTAAATCAAATTTCAACAGGAGCAAGTAATTTATCATCAGGAGTTTCAGCATATGTAAATGGAGTAAATACAGCAATAGCAGGAGTTAATAATACAGTATCACAAGTAAAAACATTAGGAGCAGATATACAAAGTTATGTGGCAAAAAATCCAAGTGTAATGGCAGATCCAAATTTTCAAAAAATAATGAAAGATTTACAAAATATAAATAATTCAGCAGGAAATATGCAAGGATTAAATACATTAAAAACAAAAGGAAATGAATTAAAAACAGGAGCAAGTAACTTGAATTCAGGAATACAAACATTTGCTAGTCAAGCTAAGAAATTACAAGATTTACAGGCAGGTGCTAAAACTTTAAATACAGGAATGTTAGAATTAAAACAAGGATTAAGTAAAGTACAAACAGGAAGCAATGCATTGACATCAGGATTAAATGAATTAAGTGTAAATTCTAAAAAAGTATCAACAGGAATAAACCAATTAAATGAAGGTTCAAAACAGGCACTTGATGGAAGTAATGAATTAGTAGCAGGTACAGATACATTTAAAACAGAAATAGATAATGGTATACAAGATACAAAAGAACAATTAACAAACTTAGAAGGTTTAGATGAATATGTAGCAAATCCAGTAAAAATAGAAGAAAAAGATTATGCACAAGTAAATTCTTATGGATTAGGTTTTGCACCATACTTTATGTCTATATCATTATGGGTTGGTGGATTAATCATGTTAGTAATGTTATATAATGACCCAGAAGATAGATATAAATTATTAGGAAAAAATGCTAAAAATAAATATTTAAGAACAGCATTATATATTGGAATAGCAGCTATTCAAGGAATTGTATTAGGATTCTTATTGAAATTAGGTTTAGGATTTGATGTGACAAATATGTGGTTATATTATGGAACTTGTATATTAATTTCGATGGTATTTACAAGTATAGTTCAATTCTTAATTGTAAACTTTGGAGATGTGGGTAAATTCTTATGTATATTATTATTAGTTTTACAATTAGCAGCAAGTGGAGGGACATTCCCAATAGAAACAGTGCCTCAATTCTTCCAAAATATTTATAGTGTAATGCCAATGAATTATACTATTAGATTGATAAAAGAAGCGTTAATAAATATAAATGTAGATATGGTTATTGGTAATATAACAGTATTAGTTGGAATATTTGTAGTGTTTACAGGATTGACGGTATTACTAGATTTTATACGAAACAAGAGAAATAAGAAAAATGAAAACATAATAAATGAAAATGTAAAATAAATGATGTAATTTTATATTAGCCTTAATTGTTCATTGATTATTAGTGAGAAAATAATAATTAGTGAACAATTTTTTTGAAATAAATTTTATTCTAAATTTATTTTGAGTTGTGTGATTTACATTTTAGAGTATATAGAAAAATTTGTGTAAAGTTTAAAGTTTACACAAACTTTACGATATACTCACATTTATAGTGTTTTTTAAAATTAGCCGCTGAAAATAGGTGATACTTATAACTTTTTTGGCTTTTTAACTACTTGTTCCATTCAGAAAGAATTGGTAAGGCTTTCTAATGAGCCTCTTTCACTCAGACCCATTCATACTTCATGTACCGTGAGCATTCCTCATTTGAAAGCCTAACCAATTCTATTCTTCATTCCAGTCGAACGTTAAAAAGCCAAAAAAGTTATAAGTATCACCTATTTTCAGCTTCTCTACAATAAAAAATATTGTATAGTAATATAAGATAAGAAAAATGTAAAATGTGTAGCGAATTTTTGATATTTGTGTTATATTAAGTTTTAATGAATAGGGGAAATATTTTGTATTAGAAAGGAAAGAATATAGGAAAATGAAAGTAGTAAGTAAACAAAGAAATAGTAAAATGTGTATTGTATGTGGAATGGATAATCCAATAGGGTTAAAGGCACAATTCTATAATATGGAAGATGGAAGTGTAATGACACCGTTTCAATATAAAAAAGAGCATCAAAGTTTTCCTCAAAGAGTTCATGGGGGAATAATAGCGGCAATGCTTGATGAATTAGGGTTAAGAGCTTGTTGGACTGAAAGTGAAGAAATATTTGGAGTTACAACTTCTATGGAAGTAAAGTATAGAAAACCAGTACCATATAATACGGATTTAATAGGAAGAGGAAGAGTGGAGAAAGAAACATCTAAATTTTTAAAAGTGAGAACAGAAATATTGAATAAAGCAGGACAAGTATTAGCAGAAGCAGAAGTGAAATATATAAAATTACCAATAGAACAAATTGCAAATGATATTGATGTTCATGAAGAAATGCATTATTTGATAGAAGATAATATAAAAGAAATAAATTTTGAGTAGGTATGAAATATAATAGAAAAATGAATAATTAATAAGAGATTTTAAAAAATAAATTAATGTGAAAGTTTGTTAAAATATTTTTATATTATGAAAGTATTTAAGTAAAATAGAAAGGAATTTAATATGAAAATAAGTTTTAGAGAGATACCTAATGAAAAAACAGAATATAACAAATTAAAAGAATTATACCAAAAAGCATTTCCTAAAGATGAAAGATTACCACTTTGGATATTGAAAACAAAATCAAAAAGAAAAAATGAATTTTTTTATAGTATCTATGATGAAGAAAAATTTATAGGTTTAACATATTTAATTGATAATGATAATATAACATATGTTCTTTATCTAGCAATAGATTCTAACAACAGAGGAAAAGGATATGGAAGTATAGTATTAGACAAAATAAAAGAGGAAAGTAATCAAGAAAGTGTTGTTTTGTGTATAGAAGAAATTGATTCAAATGCAGATAATTATGAACAAAGAATAAAAAGGAAAAAATTCTATGAAAGAAATGGCTTTATAGAAACAGGATATAAAAACAAAGAAGGAAAAAGATTTTACGAAATTCTAACATATGGAAAAAAACACGAAAAGCAAGAATATGAAAAAATGATGAAGAAGGTTTGGGGAAATTTATGGTATACACTTTTTGGAATAAAAGTAGAAGAATTATAGAAAAGTATTGAAAAATAAAATATTAATGAAGTTTTTTATACTTTGTTATATATAAAAATATTTCAAAAGAAAGAATGTGATTATATGAATAAAATTTATATGAACGGAGAATTTATAACTCTAGAAAATAAGGAAATAGAAGCTATATTAGTAGAAGACGGAAAAATAAAAAAAACAGGAACAAAAGATGAGATTTTGAAGCTAAAAGATGAAGAAACTAAAATAATCGATTTAGAAGAAAAAACAATGATGCCAGCATTTATAGACCCACATAGTCACTTTTTTGCAGTTGCAAATAGTCTATTACAAGTGTCATTAGAAAAATGCAAAAACATTAAAGAAATACAAGATGAATTATTAAAATATAAAAATGAAAATCATATAGAAGAGGGAAAATGGATTATAGCTTGTGGATATGACCATAATATGTTAGTAGAAAAAAGACATATAACAAAAAAAGAATTAGACGAAATAATTCCCAATAATCCTATAATAATTCACCATAAATCAGGGCACAATGGAGTTTTAAATTCAAAAGGTTTAGAATGGTTAAATATAACAAAAGAAACAATACCACCATTTGGAGGAAAAATAGAAAAAATAAATGATGAGCTAACAGGATACTTAGAAGAAAATGCATTTATTGAAGTAGTAAAGAAAATTCCTATGGCAAATTTAGAAGATTTAGAAGCATTGTGTGAAAGAGCACAAAAGAAATATGCATCATATGGAATAACAACTATTCAAGAAGGTATGATGGTAAAAGAATTAATGCCAATATACAAGAAATTGGTAGAAGATAAAAAATTATATCTAGATGTAATAGCATATATGGACAAAAAGGCAGAAGAGGAAATAAAGGAAAACTTTAAAGAAAATATAAAAAAATATAAAAATCATTTTAAAATAGGTGGAATAAAAATATTTTTAGACGGTTCACCACAAAGTAGAACTGCTTGGATGAGAACGCCATATATAGATGACAAAGAATATTATGGTTATGGAACTATGAATGATGACGATGTAAAAAAAGATGTAGAAAGTGCATATGAAGAAAAACTACAAATATTAGCTCATTGCAATGGGGATAAAGCGGCAGAACAATATATTAATGCAATAAAATCAACAAATAAAAATATAGAAGAAATCAGACCAGTATTAATACATGGACAGTTATTAGGAACAGACCAATTAAAAGAAGTAAAAGAAAATGGAATAATTCCTTCATTTTTCATTGCACATATATATCATTGGGGAGATATTCATATAAAGAATTTTGGCTTTGAGAGAGCAAGCAAAATAAGCCCAGCAGGTAGTGCAATGCAGAACGATATAAAATTTACATTCCACCAAGATGCACCAGTAATAGAGCAAAATATGTTTGAAACAATATGGTGTGCAGTAAATAGAAAAACAAAAGATGGAAAAATTTTAGGAGAAGAAGAAAAAATATCAGTTCTAGATGCTATAAAAGCAGTAACAATCAATTCTGCATATCAATATTTTGAAGAAAATTATAAAGGGAGTATAAAAGAAGGAAAATTTGCTGATTTGATTATAGTAGATAAAAATCCATTAAAAGTTGAAAAAGAAGAAATTAGAAATATAAAAGTTTTGGAAACTATAAAAAGTGGGGAGACTGTTTGGAAAAAGGAATAAAGTATTTTAATTATAATATTTATAGTTAAATACAAAAAATTGAAAAAAATGGAGATGTAAACAATGAAGAAAAAGATATTTATAAGTGTATCAATTATTGTTTTATTAATTGTAATAGCTAGTTTGGGATATTTTGTTATTAAACAATTTAATAAATCATCTTTTTATGCAATAATAGAAGATAAAATAGAAAAAGATAATGGTAATACAATAGTTTTTGTAAAAGGACTTGAAACAAATGAAGAACAATGGAGAGGAGAAATTTATTTTAATATAGAAAAAAATGAAAAAGTAGATATAATTTATAAAAATAAGAATATTAGTATTTCAGATTTAAAAGTAGGGGACGAAGTACAAATCACTTTTGAGGACAAAATAATTAATTCGATGTATCCAATACCATTGAATGAAGTTACAAAAATCGAATTGATAGATAATAATGAAATATAAAATAGAAGTAATAAAAATAAGATAATTAAGTTAGATATTATAAAATTATAAAGTAGGAGATGAAAAAATGAAAATATTATTTGCAACAACAAATCCAGCAAAAATAAAAAAATATGCAAAAAAATTGCAAGAAAGAAATGTAGAAGTATTAACAATAAAAGACTTAGGAATAAATTTGAAACCAGAAGAAAATGGAAAAAATGCAATAGAAAATGCATACATAAAAGCAAAAGCATATTATGATGAAACAAAAATAACAACAATAGGAATGGATAACAATTTATACATAGAAGAATTACCAGAAGAAAAACAACCAGGAACATATGTAAGAAGAATAAATGGAAAAGAATTAAATGACGAAGAAATGATAGAATATTATAGTAATCTAGTAAACGAATATGGAGGAAAATTAACTGCTAAATGGGTATATGGTATGGTAATATATAATGGGAAAGAATCTAAAGAATACAGTTGGAGTAAAGGAGATTTTTATTTTATAGGAAAGCCTTGCGAAAAAAGGAATCCAGGATATCCACTAGATTCAATATCAATATTGCCAGAATGTAATAAATATTTTGTTAGTTTAACCGAAGAAGATAAAAAGAAAAATAATGAAAATTATCACGAAAATGATGTTATAGATTTTATAGTAAATAATATATAGGAGAGGCTTTTATATAGTATAATCTTATGAATTTTGGAAACAATATGTAAAATCAACTTTTATTAATAAAATATGATATAAGGAGAAACTCATGGAAATACTAAAAATTATAGGATTATCAATAGGTTCAATTATTATTTTATTTATTTTAACAAAAATAATGGGACAAAGAGAAATGTCACAACTTAGTATTTTTGATTATTTTATTACCATAACAATAGGTTCAATTGCAGCAGAAATGTCGACATCATTAGAAAATAATTTTATACAACCAGTAGTTGCCATGATTGTATATGCCGTAATAACTTTGATAGTATCATTTTTAAATACTAAATTCGTAAAATTAAGACCTATACTTTCAGGAAAAACTTTAATTTTATATGATAATGGAACATTATTTAAAGAAAATTTTAAAAAGGCAAAAATAGATTTAAATGAGTTTTTAGTACAATGTAGAACAAGTGGATTCTTTAACTTGAGTGACATAAAAACTGCTCTGTTAGAGGAAAACGGGAAAATTAGTTTTTTACCATATAGCGATAAAAGACCTTCCAATCCAAGCGACTTTAATATGAAACCAAAAGAAGATGGAATTATTACAAATCTTATATTAGACGGAAAGATTATGGAAGAAAATTTAAAAGAGCTTAAAGTTGATAAATTATGGTTAATGGAAATGCTACAAAAACAGGGGATTATAAAAACTGATAATATATTTTTAGCAACATATAATACTGATGGTAATTTATCAGTATATTTGACAAATAATACTAAAGATAATTAATGTCAATTTATTAAAAAAATCATATTATAATAAGAGTAAGGAGGAAAGAAATGTATCCAGATTATTATAATATGTATAATCAATATTATGGAGGCTATGAACCCAATTATAGAAGTAGTGAACCATTGCAATTAAATAGTGAAGAAATTATTACATTAAATCAAGCGATTAATTTAATTAAGAAATCTGTTGGAGATGAAAAAGAAGATGAAATGTTTTATGATATTTTAATCGAGCAAGCACCTACTGAAAAAGAAAAGAACATAATAAAAAGTATTAGAGAAGATGAAAGAAAACATAATCAAATATTAAGAAGATTATATTACGAATTTACAGGACAGGTGTTACCAATAGATATATTAACGAATGAACAGAAAAATAATATGGATTATAAATCAAATTTAGAAAAAGCTTTATTTGGTGAATTAGATGCAGTTGCTAAATATAGAAAAATTTTAGGAACAATGCCAAGTGGAAATAGTTATACATTACTTATGTCTATTATGACAGATGAATTGAGACACGCAAGTAAATATAATTTTTTAATTCAAAATGTAAAATGAGTTAAAAGAGAGTAATTGCTAATTACTCTCTTTTATGATAATATAAGTTCGAAATAATAAGTTTAAATGGAGTAAAAGTATGAAATTAATAATTAAAAATCTAAAAAAGAATTTTGAAAAAAAAGAAGTATTAAAGGACATAAACTTTGAATTTGAAAAAGGAAAAATATATGGACTTTTAGGAAGAAATGGAGCTGGTAAAACAACATTTTTTAATTGTCTAAATGAAGATTTAGAAATAGATAATGGAGAATTTTGTATTGAAGACAATGGAAAAACAAGAAAAATAGAACAGGAAGATATAGGATATGTTTTATCAATTCCTAATGTTCCAGAATTTTTAACAGGAAGAGAATTTTTGAAGTTTTTTATAGAAATTAATAAAGATAAAATAAAAGAGATAAAAACAGTTGATGAATATTTTGATTTTATGAAAATAGAAAAAGATGACAGAGATAAACTTTTGAAAGATTATTCACATGGGATGAAAAATAAAATGCAAATGTTAGTAAATATTATAGCAAGTCCTAATATTTTACTATTAGATGAGCCATTAACTTCATTTGATGTTGTAGTTGCTGAAGAAATGAAACAAATGTTAAAAAGCATAAAAAAAGACCATATTTTAATATTTTCAACTCATATAATGGAATTAGCACTTGATTTATGTGATGAAATAGTCATTCTTAATAAAGGAATACTAGAAAAAATAGACAAAAGTGATTTGGATAATGAAGATTTTAAAAAGAAAATTATCGAAAGTTTAAAGGAGGAATAATTATATGATTAAATCATTTATTACATCCTTTAAATTAAAGAATACATATAAAGTTAATAGTATTATTTATTCAATAAAACAATTACCAATTATAAAAAAGATATTACCAAATAAGTTATATCAAAATAAAGCCCTTAAAGTAATAGGAAATATTATAAGTGCATTGTGGCAGGTAATAAGTGTATTTTTAGGAAAATTTTTATACATTTTTCTTATGATTGCAGCAGTTACACCTATGATTTCAAAAACAAATAATACAGATGTTTTTTTACACATATTTTTATTTTTAACTTTAATAGGTGGACTAATGAATACATTTATGTTCAATCCAACCAAAGACAAGTATTATGCAATGATAATTATGAATATGGATGCAAAGAAATATACATTATCTAATTATTATTATGAATTAATAAAAGTAATAATAGGATTTTTGCCATTTACAATTGCTTTTGGAAGTTCATTCGGAATACCAATATATATGTGTATATTACTTCCTATATTAGTAGTAATGGTTAAGATGATTGTAAGTACATATAATTTATATTATTTTGAAAGATATAAAATTGCAAAAAATGAAAATATGCCAACTAAAATATTATGGACAACAACAGCTATATTACTAGGAATTGCTTATGGCTTACCATTATTGGGAATTAATATAAATCAAACAATATTTATGATAACATTTGTAATATCAATTATCTTGGGAATATTTAGTTTTATAAAAATCAATAGATTTAAAGAATATAGAAAAATGTATAAACAAATATTAACAAATAAAAATGTTTATGCAGTGCAAAATCAAACAAGTACAGATATTATAAAAGATACTGTTGCAAAACAAATCGAACTTGATAGCAATTTAACAAGTAATAAAAAGGGATTTGCATATTTTCATGATATATTTGTTAAAAGACATAAGAAAATATTAACAGAGGCAGTAAAGAAACAAGCAGTAGTTATTTTTGTAATAGCAATTATAGTATCAATAATAGCATATATGAATAAAGAGTTTTCAGAAAGAATTAATGGAATCTTATTAACATATTTACCTTATTTTGTTTTTATAATGTATATGTTAAATAGAGGAGCAACTATGACACAAGCGATGTTTATGAATTGTGACCATAGTATGCTTACATATAGAATATATAGAACTCCAAAAGTAATATTAGGACTATTTAAAGAAAGATTAAAGACTTTAATAGTAGTAAACTTATTACCAACTTTAATAATTGCAATAGCCTTGCCAGTATTATTATTTATAACAGGTGGAACGGATAACATATTAAATTATTTTATACTATTTATATCAATAATAGCGATGAGCATATTCTTTTCAGTACATTATTTGGTTATGTACTATCTACTACAACCGTATAATGTTAATACTGAAATGAAAAGTAGTACATATAAAGTAGTTCAAACAATTACTTATTTTGTATGTTGGTATATGATTCAAATACAATTACCAACTGTATCATTCGGGATAGCAGCAATTGGATTTTGCATATTATATTGCTTAATCTCTTTGGTTTTAGCTTATAAATATGCACCAAAAACATTTAAGTTAAGAGTATAGATGAATTATACTTAAAATTACGAAATATAGATTGATAAGTAGATATATTTAATGTTAAAAGTAAAGAAATGGTAAAAAATATTAGAGTAGAGATGTATAAAACGAAGGATATAAGATTAGCGGATAAAATTTCATAAGGAGATAAAAATATGGAATTAAGAGATTTATATGATGAAAATAAAAAATTAACAGGAGAAATAATTTATAAAGGACAAGATGTACCCAAAGGACGTTACTATATCACGGTAGTAATTTTTATACAAAATAATAAAAATGAATTTTTACTTCAAAAAAGAGTAAAAAAGAAAGATGGAAAGTGGGCTACAACTGGTGGACACCCTGTATCAGGTGAAACAAGCAAACAAGGTATTGTTGCAGAAATTAGAGAAGAACTTGGTATCAACATAAAAGAAGAAAAAGTTGTATTATTTAAAACAATAAAAACAGAAGATGATTTTGTTGATTTGTATTATATAAAAGAAAATATAGATATAGATAAAATAAAAATTCAAAAAGAGGAAGTAGAAGAAGTAAAATGGGCTACAATAGATGAAATAAAAAATATGATAAGAAATAATATTTTTTCTGAAAGTCACACTGCACTTTTTGAACTCTGTTTAGAATATTTAAAAGAACAAAAAAGAATAGCAACAATTATTCTTGTTTGACTAATTGGTGGAATTTTCTTAACTGGAAAGATTAAAAAATTTTGAGACAAATGTGGATACTAAATATATAAAATATGGCACTTGTTATGGAGTGCCATATTTTATCTTAAAATTTAATAACCTTTTTGTTTGCTAATTTAAGTTTTTTATGATAATATGAACGAAATATTTAAAATGATTTGGAGGATAGAGATGAATATAAAATTATTAGGTACAGGTTCAATATATTCAAAATATAATTGTGCAAGTGAGCTAGTAGATAATAAAATATTAATAGATGCAGGTCAAGGAATATTAAAACAAATTTTAAAAATAGGATATAATTTAAAAGATTTAAAAATGATTATAATAACACATTTACATTCAGATCATTATTCAGATTTACCCGGTCTAATTTTAAATTTGCAAACGATACAAGATTTAGAACCTATATATGTAGTAGGACCAAAAGCACTAAAAGAAAATGTAAAAAAATTATGTAATATATTTTATCAAGATTATTTTGATGAATTTATAGAGAAAAAAATAAATTTTATAGAGGTAGATTCAAATACAAAAGATATAACTACTTTAAATGGCTATAAAATAAAAGTGCAAAAAGTAGATCATTGTTCTATCGAAAGTTATGGATATATTATAAATAGTAAAATAGGAATTACAAGTGATACTTGTTTATGTCAAGAACTAGAAAAAATTTTTCATGAAAGTAAATTAGTAATTGCAGATACATCAGAAATAAATGGAACTAAATATCATATGGGGATTGATGATATAGAATATTTAGAAAATAAATTTAAAAAGCCAATAATTGCTACACATTTAAAAGATAAAACTAGAGAAGAATTAACAAAAAGAAAAATAAATAATATTTTAATAAAAGAGGATGGTTTTGAAATAAAAATATAAAGTAATAGTAGAAAGGGAATAATATGCGAATAGGAATTGATATAGATGGAGTATTAACAGATATAGAACAATGGCAATTAGACTATGGAAGTAAATTTATATTTGAACAATATCATAAGGAAATTATAAATTCAGAAGGATATGATATCGAAGAAATATTTAATGTAAACAAAGAAGCAGAAGACGAATTTTGGGAAAAATATTTATATGAATATGCTAAAAATGAACCAGCAAGAAAATTTGCTAGTGAAGCAATAAATAAATTGAAAGATGAAGGAAAAGAAATATATATAATAACTGCTAGGTACTTAACTAATAGAAATACAGCCGAAGGTGAAAAAATGAGGCAAATAGTTAAAAAATGGCTAAAAGAAAATAAAATATATTATGATAAAATTATATTTAGTCCAGAAGATAAAGTAGAGATATGCCAAAAAAATAGCATTGATGTAATGATAGAAGATAAAGTAGAGAATATAAATAACATATCAAAAAACATACCAGTTATATGCTTTAATGCAAGATATAATAAAGAATGTAATGGAAAAAATATTTATAGATGTTACAGCTGGTATGATGTTTATGATAAAATTAAAAACATAGAAAATAATATATAAATAGAAATAAAAGGAATAAAAATATGAAACGATTATTAAGAATAACTTTCAATTCAGCCATTTTTTCATTTATTCCAATATTATCATGGTTTGCATTAGGATTAATTGTAGATAAAAATTTAATAAATGTTTTTACATTAACATATCCAATACAATTTGTTTGGGCAATGATGAAATCCATATTTGGAACAGGTGCAAATATAAGCAAAGAAAAGGATAAAAATGAAAATGCAGTATTAAGTGGGATGACATTAGGGATTATCATTGGGTTTATAGTTTTTGGATTTATAGCCTCAAATATAGAAAAATATATAAAATTTATGAATATGGATGTAGCAATATATAAAGAATTTACACTATATTCTGTAATTCAACTCTATATACAATTAATATTTTCTTATGTTTTAGAAAAATTATATTTTGAAAACCAAAATAAATTAGCAAATAAATATTGTATTACATTAAATATTTTAAATTTTATTTCTTTAATAGCTACATCTTTAATTTTTGAAAATAAAATGAATATTGTGATAATTACATTATTAATAATTTTTATTTATGTAGTAACAGTAACGATAAAACAATATAAAAAATTCAAATTCAGGTGTAATGTTTTAAATTTTATAAAATATGATTCAGTTGAAATATTTGATAATTTGGCATTTTTTATTATATACTTATTTGGATTGAGTAATGTATCAGAATATGGAGAAAAATATATGATAGCATTAAACTTTGTAGCATTAATTACAGACACTCAATGGGATGCTTTTGAATCTATTTCGACAGTAGCTAAAATTGATATTAGTCAAAATAACTTTAACTATAAAAAACATAGAAAAAATGCTTATATATTATTAGGAATACTTTTAGCTACTATATTATTAATGTTTATTATTTTATATAGGTTATATGAATTAAATTTAGTTATTACATTAATATTTTTAAGTTTTGAATTGATTACTTTTATTATATATCCAATTTACAAAATTAAAACTTGCTATTTACAATTAGAATATTCAGCAATAAAAGCAACAACAAATAAAATAATATCAAATGTTTTAAGAACGATAATGTCTTTTATAAAAACACCATTTTGCACTGGATTAGGACAAGTATGTTCTTCCATATATCAACTTATTTCAATAAATGTAATGTTTAATAGAAATTATCAAATAAAAGCAAATGGTACTATTGATAAAAAATAAATTGAAACTATTAGTCAGTAACTAAATATGGATTGAGAAATTAAGATTAGAATAAAGTTCAGTTTTTTTACAATCATATTTATTGAAAAATAAGTATAAAAAACAAAGAAGTAAGTTAAAATACACAAAAGAAAAGGAGAAACATAATGAAAATATACATAGTAAGACATGGTGAAGTACCACATAATGTTTTAAAACAATACAATAATGAAAATGAAGATTTAAACGAAAATGGAATAAGACAAGCTAATGAATTGAAAGAGAAAATAAGAAATATAAACTATGATATTATAATATCATCTCCATTATTAAGAGCGAAACATACAGCTCAAATAATCAATGTAAATAATAAAGAAATATTAATAAACGATAAATTAAAAGAAAGAGATCCAGGAAATTTATCAGGAAAACCCCTTACAGTAACCAATAGAGATGAATACTGGAATTATAATACAACAATTACTTATGGTACATCTGAAAATATAAGAGATTTTTTTATGAGAGTTCATAACTTTTTAGATGACCTAAAAAAAGAAGATTATGAAAGTGTATTAATTGTTGCACATAGTGGAGTATCCAAAGCATTTAATGGATATTTTGAAGGAATAAAAGATGGAATGTTTTTAGATAGAGGATTAAAAAATTGTGAAATTAAAGAGTATGAAATATAATGAAAATACTTTAGAAGTTAAATGGAAAAGAGGTTAAGTGATGATTTTTAGTATATTAGCATTTGTAGCTCTAATAATAAGTATTTGCATAAAAGAACGAAAAAAATCCTTAGTAGTTCAATCGATAAATTGTTTATTGGAAGCAATTTATAATTTTATTATTTCTGCATATACAGGGGCTGTTTTAAGTGTAATTAATTTTATAAGAACATTTTTATTTATAAATAAAGGAAAATTTAACAAGATTATTTATTTAGTTATTTTATTTGTATTTGAGGGTGTTATTATAATTAATTGTATAATGACATGGGGAGGATATATTTCCATTTTGCCAACAATAGGATCTATGATTAGAACCTATTGCTTATGGCAAACAAATATGAAATTAGTTAGAATATCAGCTATAACAACAGGATTATTATATGGTTCATATTATATTTATTATCATAGTTGGTTTATGGTTTTAGGAGATGCTATTTTATTAATTACAGGAATATATGCTTTATTGAAAAATGATATAATAAGGAAAGAAAACAGTGAAGTTGTATGTAATTAGACATTATCATATAAAAGAAACCTATAAATTAAAAGAATATTTTGACAAATTTAAAATATCAAGAAGAATATGAATATTATTCTTGGTCATCTGGAGAAATATACCAAACTCCTGTTGATTTAAAAATAGAGATCATTTCAGATAGCAGTCAACAATATTTTGATTTAGAATATTTAGGAGAATATAAATATGTAAGTACAATTACTTCAAAAGGTGGATATAAAGTAAATATATTAGAGAGCAAATCAGCAGGAAAAAATAAAGTATGTACTATATTTGTGGCAAATGGTATAAGATATACATTATCTGGTCATATAGAAATAGATACAATGATAAATATTATAAATTCAATGGATTAATGTTTTATTTATTAAAATAATAAAATATATTGAAATATAAACGGGGGGAGAAATTATTAATTTCTCTCTTTTATGATTATGAAAATAGAAAAGTGACGAAACTGTAATATAAATGTAATATAAATCGATGGCAACTAATATAAAAATTTTTTATAATAAAATTATAAAAAATTTAATTTTAATGTATTAGAAGTAAAATATTGCATAGGAGGAATAATTTATGTTTATAGTTACATTTTTCAAATTAATAATTTTGGGAATAGTTACATTTGTTTCTATATTAGGTGTCATGTTTTTTGGACATTGGGAATTTCCAAAAGATGAAATAATAAATGCTTATGATAGTTTTATAGAACATTTTGATACAAAAGGCTTATCAAAAGATAAGGACATACAAGGAAAAAGAACATTTGGAATAGATAAATATATAGGAACATATCAAGCCAAATATGATAATGTAACAAATGAAGAAGTAATATTTGGAGGAACATCTTTAAATAGAACAGATGGAGACCACATAAAACTAAAAATTAAAATAGAAAAACAAAGTGGAAATATCAATGTAATTAATAAATTAGGTGCAGAAGAAATAAGTTTAATATCAGATTCAGGAGAATATGAAGATACTGTGTATATAGAAGGTATGAGTTACTATTTAGTTGTAAAGACAGAAAAGTTTGTAGGAAATATTGATATTGTATCAGAATAAGATATAATATTCAGATTAGGAGGTTTGCAATAATGAAAGAACAAAAAAATACAGAAAAATTAGCAGGAATTATTTTAAAAATAATTAAAGGGTTTGCAATTTATTTAGTAATCGCTGTAATAGCAATTATAGGTCTTATCGTATATGCTGTATTTTTAAAATAAATTTGTTATAATAAAATATATCAAAATAGTTAGTAATAAATTATACATATACTAAATTATGAATTGATATCATTTTTAGCATTTTATGTTGCATTAATATTTCTAATGGCAACAGCAACATTACTTGCAATACAACAATTAAGTGATTCTGAAAAATATAAATACAGATATGAATTATTAAAGAAATTAGGCTTGTATAATATTTGAATTAAAATAAAAATTAAAGAATAGTTGTAAAATACTATTCTTTTTAATTGTTTTGTGATATAAATGAAATAAGATATACATTGGCTATGAGATAGGGAGGAGAATAAGAATGAGTTATAAATTATCAAATAAGACCAAAGAAATAATTTCAAATAGAATAGGAATATCATATGAAAAATTAATCCAAATGGAAGATGAAGAAATAGATGCATATATAGAAAAGAAAACAGGTAAAAAAATAACTTGGCCTAAAGGTGCTAAGGTTGAAGGAAAGTCAATTACTTCATTAGAAGAAAAAGAAAAGAAAAACACAGTACAAGCATTGAGAGATAGAATAAAAAAACAGACCGAAGATAGAGAAATAGGGGATTAGTATAATCTATGTCAAAAGATTTACTATAATATATAGATATTTTACAGATTTAACAATTTAATGATAAAATTAGAATTATAAAATAAGTAGAAAATAGGAAGATATCAAATAAAAGATATAAACGCATTTGATACAACCGATATGTTTAAATGAACAGAAGAAGTTGCGCACGAATTTTGGAATAAATATAGAATACATCAATTATTATATTTCCAGTATTAACAGAAAATAATTTGGAAGAAATAGAAAAAATATGTGACGGACTAATATTAACAGGTAGTAACATAGATATTAACCCAATTTATTATGGAGAAGAAGATAAAAAAGAAAAGATAGATGAATACAAAACAG
>USFW01000007.1 GCA_900553985.1 uncultured Clostridium sp. | reverse complement strand
GTTATAGGAGTTCAATGGCATCCAGAAAAAATGAATGATTTAAGTTTTTTCAAAAATTTTATAAATTTATAGTATTTCTAAGATGAAGGAAATATAGGATTTTAAGAAGGTCAAGAAATAGTAATCTATTTTGATGGCATGATTATGGAATCATATCCAGCCCAAATTGATAATGTACAGAAAATTGAAATAGTACAAGAAAAAAGTAATATAGAAATACCAGATTATATATTAAGATATTGTTATAGCTCAAAAGAAAATGTTGTTGTATCTATAAATGATTTTACTAAAAGTAGTATATCTTTTAATATAGAAGATAAAAATGAATTGCCATATACATACTCAAATGATTATAAAATTTATAAAAAAGTGAAAAATAAGGATTATACAGTTATAGGACATAAGATAGGTGAAGATACAGAAAATTCAACAGTAGGTTTTACTGGAACAGGAAGTAAATATATCTGGGAAGAAGTAGAAAAAATATCAGATATGGAGAGTAAAAATACAATTGAAGATTTAGCATATGATCTTCAAAATAAAACTGAAAATGAGCATTATAATGTAATAGGAAAGAAATGTAATTGGACTAAACTATATGGAGAACTAGAAGAAGGGGAATATGAATTTATATTTCCTACTGAAGGTTCTTTCTATATAATAATAAAATTTGAAATAAATAAAAATGGAGAACTATTATATAGTAATCCTGTTTTAGAATAAAAAAGAGCAAGGCTTTAAATTTTTATAGCTTTGCTCTCTAATAATTTCACAACATTATCATATGATATATATAAATTTAATAAAAAAAGACATACTTAATGATATTAAAAAATTGTAAAAATTTTTAAAGCAAAAAATAAATTGACAAAATAAATTTTAATTAGTAAAAAATTGTAACCTTTTACCTTTTATTTGACACTATATAAGTGTAAGATATCTTATTAAAGGAGTTTTTAAATTGAAAGAATTAAAACAATTAGAAAAATATTATAATAATAGTGAAATTGATATAGACAAAATAATAGAAGACTTTACCCCATATATAACGAAAATAATTAATACTGGAACAAATGAGGCAATATCTTTTGAAGATAAGGAAGAAATTTTTTCAGATACATTTTTTTATACTATGGAAAAATAGAAATAGACTAAACATAAATGTATCATTAAATTATTATTTAGCTGGAATAACCAAAAATCTAATTAAAGAAAAATATCGAAAGTTAAAAATTGTTTATGATATTAGTGATTTTGAAAACCAAATATTAGATAGTATAAATATGTATGAAAACGATAGAGAGTTAATATTTGATATAGAACAAAAGATTAAAGAACTGAAAAAAATAGATATTGAAATTGTAAAATTATTTTATTATTCATCTATATCAATTAAAGATATAGCAAGAAAATTAAATATTTCTGAAATAAATGTAAAAACAAGACTATACAGAATACGAAAAAAAATACAAAAAGAATTGGGAAAAGGAGGTTTTTAAAATGAAATTTGATAAAAATAAAGTTAAATTAAAAATTGCTATATCAAAAATTAAAGAGGAGAATGATATAGTTATGAAAAGTAAAACTAAAAGTATTTTTAGAACGATAGTAACAACAATTACAGGAATAATTTTAAGTACAGGTGTTGTATTTGCAGGAACAATAATATATGAAAAAATTTGGAAAGAACCAACAAGAATCAATGCAACAGACAATGAGATTACAAATGAAATATTAGCAAAGAACATACCAGAAGAAGAAGCTAAAAAAATAGCTAAAAATAAATTAATAGCATTAGGATTTAAAAATGAGGAAATAAAAGAAATAGATCATTACAGAGTATCTGGAACAGAGAGAGTAAACTATAGATTTTTAACTAATAATTGGGAAATTACTATAGATGGAAAGACAGGTGAATTTTATGATTTAATTGCAACAACTTACGATAAAAGTGTAGAAAAATATACAATGACAAAAAATGAAGCAATTGAAATAGGAAAAGAGTATTATAAAAAATTAGGGTACCAAAAAGGTGAATATGAGTTTGTAGAAATAGTACCATTATGGGATAATGGTGGAAATTATAGTGCTAGATTTTATAAAAAATATGGAGATTTATATAATGTAGGTGAAAGTATATGGATAGATTTTTATGCCAAAGACCACAAATTACATAGTTACAGAGTAGAAAAACATAATGTGACGATAATCCAATACAACTTACAAAAGAAGAAGCTATACAAATAGCTATAAATGAAGATAGAAAAATTGAGAACAAGCCAATTATAAAAACAACTTCTGAATTAAAAATTAAAGCTATAAATGGAAATGCATATGCTAGATTGAATAATACAGAAGAGTATTACAAACCATTACTAAAAACAGATGTTAAAGCTGAGGAAAGAGTAATATATAAGACAGAAGAAAGAATCAGAAAAGTTTGGGTAGTTGTACTTGAATATGGAGATGAAAACGCAAATATAGTAGAAAAAGTTGCTAAAGGTCAATATAGCTATTATGTAGATGCTACAACTGGAGAGATTATAGGTGGAAGTACAAGTGATGAGTTAAGATGGGAAAATTATTGGTTTGAACAAAATAAAGTTGAAAACTCAGAGAAGTAACAAGCTTCTCTGAAAAATCAATCCGTTCGACTATTGATAAGTATAATAAAAATCAATATATATCTTTATCTAAGTTTTGTGACTAATTTATTTTAGAAAAATTTTAAATTATTTTTATTATAAGTTACATTTGGAGAGCAGAAATTCTGCTCTCTTTCAATATTATTTAAACTTGTTTTTTTTATATAAAAATGCTAAAATAAATATGCTATGCAAAAAATATATTTAATTTTAAATAGTTTTATTTAGAATTATTTAGTTTTGGATTTAGGTCAAGTTTTTAGACACATTTTTCTACGAATTTTTATAAATTATTTCAGCATCGCTGGGGAGTAAATATAAATATTAAAGAATACCTTTAACGTTTATATCTCCCTTGACTTTATGCTATATTTTTTAAATATTCATTATATTTTTCATCTGGTGTTTTATAGTTAAGACTACTATGTATTCTAACACCAATTCAATTATACTGCTTGAATCACTTTTTTTCTATACTATTTTTGTTTCACATCAATTGTAACACTACAATTATAAAAAAAGTTTAAGTAACTCAAAAAACAGGCAAGAATTATGATTAAATTCATGCCTGTTTCTGTTGATTCATTTAACAATTGTATATGAATCCTTCTGAATCACAACCAGAAATACTATGAGCAATCTGAACACCTTTCTTAGTCTTAAAAGAAAAATATAATTTACCTTTTTTAACTTCAGACAAATCAGTAAAACCTCCTATTTTATAGAGTTGTCCTTTAAAATGGGTAGCTACTACATTTTTAGCATTGTCAAGCCATTCTATAGCAGAATCTTGCTCTAAACCAATATACTGTAAGATTCCTATTGAATATCCTTCTGCAACTGCGTCATCTGTCAAACGAGCCATTCTTGTGTTTTCTAACTGTTTATACCGACTTTGCAAATCTTTTTTTGTTAAAATTGTTAGTTGTAATTCTTTCATAACTGAATCCTCCTTTACAATAATAATTGTTAAAAGTTACTATATTCAAAACTTGCATATTTGCAAGATAATTAAATTATGGAAATATTTTACCATAAAACCTTGAAATATTCAATAATTAGAGCAATTAATAATAGCATAAAATTAAATTAGCAAGTGTTTCTGAGGAAATGGAGTAATTAGAAAAACTGTAACCCATCTTTCTTTAAAACAAAGTCAAGAAAAATATAGATTTTTATAAAAATATGGGGAATTAAACTACAAAAAGCAAAAAATATGCTATAATAATGAACATTAAGAAATTACAGAAGAATTATAGTGATTCTTTGTTATTAATAGTACAAAATTATAAAAGAGGATAAAGAGATGAAAGAATTTATATCTATTCTTATAAGTTTTATATTTATGAGTATAGCAGATAGTATAGACTCTGCATTTAACAACTTAATTAGTATTGATACTATAGTAGTAACTGGGAGTTTTTTATTAATAGATTCAATTTTTAAATCTTTTGGTGAAATAGGTATATATACTTATAGAACTACAAGAAAAAATGAATGGCAGTATTTATGGTTTAATATTATATTTGGGATGCTAATGGGAATAATAGTTTTTACTTGTAAAAATTTGATAATAAACATATTTGAATTAAGGAATATACAAAAAGATATGCTTTCTGTATTATTAAATTTTTATATTGCGTATGTAGTATTAGGAAGATTAGCAAATGGAATTTTTGAAATAGTAAGACTTAAAGGAAAACTAAAATTATATAGAAAGAGCTTAATTGTTTTCTATGTTTCTTTGGTTGGACTAGATGCACTAGCATATTTTCTTACTAAAAACTTAACATTTTTATTTATTGCAACAATAATATCATGGCTTATATCAATCATATATATGTTATATAATTTGAAATTGAAATTTGAATTTCCAAATAAAGAGTCTTTAAAAAATGTGTTTAAATACGGTTTAGCATATTCTTCTGAGAGGTTATTGTCTAGAATATTTTTATTATTATATGGTGTAGCTGCAAGTCATATGGGAACAGAATATTATGGAATACATACTATTTGCTATTCTGTATGTCTAAGTTTAGAAATTATTACAAATGCATATCAAGCAACTTTGATGATTAAAGTTCCAAAAGGTAAAACATATGAAGAACAGTATAATAATTGTATGAATATGAAAAAGAAATGCTTTGCATTAATTATATTATTAAACTTTGTGTTTGCTTTTATATATTTAATAATATCACATGGAAGTTTGCCACTACATAAATGTTTTCCATATATTATATTTTATTCATTTGGTGTATTTGGAATATATCCATATGAAACATATAAGACACTATGTATTACTCAAGGAAAATCATTCATATTGCTTATAGGTTCTACAGTTGGAGTTATAGTAAGACTATTAATATGTTTATTATTTATAAATACTTCTTTTGCATTGTTTGTGTTTGGAATAGTAAATTTTATTGATTTCTATTCTAGAAGTATAATTTATAGAGTGGTTTTATATAAATTATATAAAAAAGAAAATTTGCAAATAAAGAGGAACAAAGATAAAATATTAAATAATAAAATAGTTAATTTTAAATACTTAGATACCATATTTAAGTATTACGATATAAGGTTGAATTTAAGAGTAGGAGAATTCCTATTCTTTTTTTATAGTAAATTTAATTCTTATTAAAAGATACTTATCAAGTTTTTTACTTTGTTTTAGAATTTTATCAAAGATAAAACTATTGGAAAATATATATGTTTATGTTATAATGCAATAGAATAGGAAATATTTAATGAGGCTGGAATACAATAGAAGATAAAAATTATACAAAAGAAGAAGTTGAAAGATTAAAAATTAAAGTAACAGACTTTATAATGAGCCAGAGTACAAATGAAATAGATAAATATAGTAGGAAATTTAGTGATATATTGTATTAAAAATAACTAATAACATTCACAAAAGAAAAATAAACCAAAAAGTAAGAACAGGGGAATGTTATGAACAAAATATATAAAGAAGCTAATCAATTTGAAACAGAAACTAACATAAATGTATTATATAAAGAACAGATTATATCAGTTTATACTAATAAGGTTGATTTGCAAAGAAATTTAAATAAAGTATTAGGAGAGCCTACAAAAGAATATAAAATCAAAAGATCCATAGTTGGAAGTGTGTGGGAGATACCTTTTAAAGATAAAACTAAAATAAGAAACATAATGTTAAAGTGCAATATATTTGAATTATAAAAGAAAGGAGAAATTATATATGTCAAGTTGGAAATGTCCTAAATGTGGTAATGAAGAATATGAAAAAGATCAATTTCAAGCAACAGGAGGAAATTTTGCAAAGGTTTTTGATGTGCAAAATAAAAAGTTTATTACAATAAGTTGTACTAAATGTGGATACACAGAAATGTATAAATCAGAAACAACAGCAGGAATGAATATATTTGATTTCTTAATGGATTAAAAATATAAAAAAAGAAAGAAAATATTAAAAATAATTTTACAGGAGTAGCAGTAAATGACTAATATTTTAGTACATGGATTAGGACAAACAGAGCAAAGTTGGGATAAAGTTATAGAAGAATTAAATAAAAGTAATATAGAGGTGAGCAATCCTAATTTATTTAATTTAGCAAAAAATTATCAAATCAATTATGAAAATATATATAGGACATTTGCGGACTATTGTGATTCTTTCAAAGATAAGATAAATTTATGTGGTTTATCTTTAGGTGGTATATTAGCTATTGATTATGCAATAGAACATCCAGAAAAAATAAATTCAATAGTTTTAATTGGAACACCTTATGAGATACCAAAGAAAATGTTGAAATTACAGAATTTTATATTTAAGCTTATGCCCAAAAAGACTTTTGATAGTATGGGAATTTCCAAAAAAGATTTTATTAATTTAACAAATTCTATGTCTAAATTAGATATTAAATCAAAAGTTTCAGATATTAAATGTTCTACATTAGTGCTGTGTGGAGAAAAAGATAATGCTAATATTAAGTCAGCACATTATTTATCTGAAAATATTAGAAAAGCAACAATGAAAATTATTGAAAATTCAGCACATATTGTAAATGAAGAAAATCCAAATGAATTATCAAAGTTATTAATGGAATTTTGGAAAATTTGAAAGATTATTTAGAAAATGAATTAAGAATTTAAGAGGTGTAAAATGCAAGAAAGAGAAAGAATAATTGGATTATGGTTTGATATGTGGTTACAGCAAAAAGATTTAGGTATAGATGATATATTTGAAGAAAATGTAATTTATATTGAAAGCTGGGGGCCAAAATATGAAAATCGAAATACAGTAAAACATTGGTTTAATGAATGGAACACGAGAGGAAAAGTACTAAAATGGGATATTAAGCAATATTTTCATAAGAATAATCAGACTGTTGTAGAGTGGTATTTTAAAAACACTATGAATAATGCAAAGACAGAAGAATTTGATGGAATGTCACTTATTAAGTGGTCAAAAGATAATAAAATAGAATTTCTGAAAGAATTTGGATGTAACTTAAATAATTATAATCCATATAAAAATAGTAATATACCACAATTTAGAGATGAAAATATAAATTGGTTTTAGTTTCAAAAAAATTAATATTATTTTTTAATATGACATATATATGTCATATTTTTATGTTATAATACTTGCAGGAGGAATTTATGCAAGTGAATAATAGATTATTTGAAATAATATATATATTAATGCAAAAGAAAAAAGTTACAGCCAAAGAACTTGCAGATAAATTTGAAGTATCAACTAGAACCATATATAGAGATATAGAAATATTAAGTAGAGCAAACATACCAGTTTATGCAACTAAAGGAAAAGAAGGAGGAATAGGACTTTTAGAAGGATATGTACTAAATAAATGTATTCTTTCGGAAGAAGAACAAAATCAAATTTTGTTTGCATTACAAGGAATGAAAAAGGTAAGAGGGAAAGAAGAAAAAAATATTTTAGAAAAATTAAGCACATTATTTAATAAAGAAATAAATGATTGGATCAAAGTAGACTTTTCAAATTGGGAAAAAGGTAATGAGCAAGAAGAAAGATTTGACATGATAAAGACAGCGATATTAAACAAAAATTTAATAAAATTTACATATTACAATTCTAATGGAGAAAGGAGTAAACGAATTGTAGAACCACTACAGATATGGTTTAAAGATAAATCATGGTATCTAATAAGCTATTGTAGATTAAAAGAAGATTATAGAATATTCAAGATTACCAGAATAAAAGAAATTGAGATATTACAAAAACATTTTGAAAGAAATTTGCCAAAAGAGAAAAAAGAAGAAAAATACAGTTTAAAAAATATATCACTTGAATTAGAGATAAATAAAGAAATGACTTATAGAGTATATGATGAATTTGAGAATAGAGAAATAACTAAAAAAGAAGATGGAAACTTTATAGTAAATGTGGAATATCCAGAAAATGAGTGGATATATGGATATATTTTATCTTTTGGAGAGTATGCAAAAGTATTAAAACCAGAATATGCAAAAACTATAATAAAAGATAAATTACAAAAAACTTTAAAAAATTATTTATAATATGACATACAGTTGTCAATTTATATGTTATATACTTCGTTTTAGGAGGTATAAATTATGAAATATGAAATTGTAGAATTAGAAGAAAAAGTTGTTTCTGGAATTGAAATAAAGACAACTAATCAAGATAAAAAATGTATACAAGATATAGAAAAAACATGGCAAAAACTATTTTCAGAAGGCATCTATGAAAAATTACAAAATAAATTAAACGACAAAACAATAGGGTTATATACAGAGTATGAAGGAGATTATACTAAGCCATATACATTTATAGCAGGAGCAGAAACTAGGCAAAATGTGGAAAGTAATGATGAAATAGTGAGTAAAATTATTCCAAAAGGAAAATATGCTAAATTCGTTATAACAGGAGATGTTAAAAATGCAGTAGGACAAGCCTGGAAAGAAATATGGAATATGGATTTAAAAAGAAAATATACTTGTGATTTTGAAGAATATCAAAATAATTCAAAAGATATGCAACAAGAAATTCATATCTATATTGCAATAGAAAATTAGAAAGGAAGAAATGTAAAATGGCTTTTGATTATAAGAAAGCATATAAAGAATTTTATATGCCTAAAAATAAACCTAGTATTATTGAAATACCAAAGATGAATTATATTGCAGTAAGAGGAACAGGAAATCCTAATGAAGCAAACGGAGATTATCAAAATACAATAGGGTTATTATATGGAATTGCTTATACGATAAAGATGAGTTATAAAGGAACTCATAGAATAAATGGATTCTTTGAATATGTAGTTCCACCATTAGAAGGTTTTTGGTGGCAAGATAATATGAAAGGAAGTATTGATTATAGTAATAAAAATACTATGCACTTTATATCTATTATTAGATTACCAGACTTTGTAACAAAAAAAGATTTTGATTGGGCTATTGAAGAGGCTACCAAAAAGAAAAAACAAAATTTTTCGAGAGTAGAATTTTTAACTTATGATGAAGGTGTATGTGTTCAATGTATGCACATTGGCAGCTATGATGATGAGCCAACAACAGTTAATTTAATGCACAATTTTGTAAAAGAAAAAGGTTATGAATTAGATATAACTAATACAAGATTACACCACGAAATATATTTAAGTGATCCAAGAAAATGTGAAGTAAGTAAATTAAGAACAGTCGTAAGGCACCCAATAAGAAAAAAGGAATAATTATGGAATTTATAGAAGCAAAGACAATACTTCAAAGAGCGACACATGGAACAGAATGGTTTGGAATTGATTATAATATGAACTTATATAAAGGATGTTGCCATAAGTGTATATATTGTGATAGTAGAAGTAATTGTTATCAAGTAGAAGATTTTGATAGAGTTCGAGCAAAAAAAGATGAGATTGAAATACTAAATCAAGAATTAAGAAATAAAAGAAAAAAAGGAGTAATTGGAATAGGTGCAATGTCAGATACTTATAATCCTTTTGAAAAGCAATATGAAATAACAAAAAAAGCACTAGAATTAATTTCTTATTACAAATTTGGAGTATCAATAGAAACAAAAAGTGATTTAATTATTAGAGATATAGAAATATTTAATGAAATAAATAAGAAAGCAGATGTGATACTTAAATTCACAATTACCTCAGCAGATGATAATTTATCAAAAAAAATAGAACCAAATGTGTGTGTGTCTTCTGAAAGGCTAAAAGCAATGAGACAATTATCTGAGCAAGGATTATTTGTTGGAACATTACTAACACCAATTATTCCATTTATAACAGATTCAGAGGAAAATATTAGAAATATAATAAAATTGTCTTATAAAAATGGAGCAAAATTTGTATTTTCTATGGGAGGAGTTACACTAAGAGAGAATCAACGAGAATATTTTTATAAACAATTAGATAAAAATTTTCCTAAATTGAAAGAAAAATATATTAAAATTTATGGAAATAACTATTTTTGCTATCCATTAAATAAAAATTTAAGCAAAATATTTAAAGAAGAATGTGAAAGATATGGATTACTGTATAAAATGAATGACATAATAAAGGCATATAAAAAAGAAGCAAAACAAGAAGAACAACTATCTTTTATATAGAAAAGAGAAAGTATAAATGAATAAAGAAATATTATTAGCTAACATAGATAAAATTCATACTACTGAAATGGGTATTGGTAGAATTAAAAAGAATCTTAAATTAAATAATAATGATATTGTTGAGTATTGTAAAAATCAAATTTTAAATAAAAGTTGTAATATATATAAGAAGGGCAAAAATTGGTACTGTGAAATAGATAATATAATAATAACCATTAACTCATACAGTTATACAATTATTACTGCACATACTAAAACATAAAATTCGGAGGTTATTTATGGTCAAATCCATTATAAAAAAAAAATTTCATTGTGATAAAGATAAATTATGGGATGTTATTACAGATAACTATAATTACTCTTGGAGAAGTGATTTATCAAAAATTGATATAATAGATGAAAAACATTTTATTGAATATGGGAAAAATAATTTTCCAACATATTTTACTATAACAGCAAAAGAAAAATTAAAAGAGTATAAGTTCAATTTAGAAAATGCTAATTTAAAAGGAAAATGGATTGGTATATTTAAAGAACTTCCAAATGGCAATATTGAATTAGACTTTACTGAAGAAATAGAAGTGAAAAATTTTATAATGAAATTGCTTGCAAAATTTTATTTAAAGAGCCAACAGAAAAAGTATATGAAAGATTTAGAAAAAGAATTGAAAAAATATTATTTTGAAAGTGGCAAGTAAATAAAAAAATAGAAAGAAAAGAATTAGAAAATTAGTGAAAATTAATAGAGTCAATGTTTTTTATAATATTATAATAAAAGATAGTAATTTATCAAAATGTTAAAAAACTTTGCCCACTTCTAAAAACCTTTGGTAGAAATATATATAACTATTTTATATAATTATTATTGAGAGTAGATAATAAGCAATAAGTTTAGGAAATCATATTTTTGAACTAAGAAAAAAGAAAAATAATGTATATTTATAAATTTAAATTACTTTATACAAAAAGTATAGAGTAATTTTTCTTTTTATGATATTATAACAACAGATAGTAATTTTTTTTAGGAGGCTTCTAAATGGATAAGAAAAAAATAATAAATTGGGTAATAGCAATTATAGTAGCTATTGTGTATTTAGCAGTAAGTATTATATTTAATGCGTGGGCATATTCTTGGCTTATATGGGTTGCTTATGCAATTTACAGATTTATAGTTAAATAGTAAGTTGTAGAGGAGGTTTTATTATGGCAACATCAAAAGATTATAAAGATTTTATATTGGAACAATTAGATTTATTAGATAATATAAATTGCAAAGCAATGATGGGAGAATATTTATTGTATTATAACAATATTCTGTTTGGAGGTATATATGATAATAAGCTACTTGTAAAGAGAGTTAATAGCAATAAAAAATACAGTATGCAAGAACAAATACCTTACGAAAATGCTAAACCAATGTATTTAGTTGATGATGTAGATAATAAAGAAAGTTTAAAAGAAATTGTTATTGAAACTTGCAAAGATTTACCAAGTAAAAAATAACGCAAATTACAAGTTTGTAGTTCGTGAGAACAATAGTAATTTATAAGTGGAGTTGATAATATGGAATTAAAAGTAGAAAAAGTAACAAATAAATTCAAAGATAAAAAGAAGCAAATTATTTGATAGATAGTACAAAAGAATTTTAAGAAATATTGATAAAAAATGTAGAATTTAACAAAGAAGAATTTTTACAATTTATGAAAAAATATACTAATGGAACAATGAAATGCAATATAATTCAAAAACAGTAATTAACTAGATACTAAGCTATAATTTATATGAAATTATAAAAAGAAAGGTTGAATTGGTGGTAAAAATGAATAAAAATAAGAAAGTAATTATTGGAATTTTACTTGTATTGATTATAATTATTGGAATTGTTATAGCATATAAAATAATTGAAAAAAGTGTTACAAATAGAGAAAATTTTGATTTTACAGTTGAAAATATTACTTCTAATCCTGTTGATACTGTAAATCATGAACAAAAAGATACAAAATCTGCTCGAAGTCCAAGTAATGTTATAATAAAAGTTGGAAGTAATACAATAAATCCAGAAAGTGTTTCAATAACTATTACAGATAATAATAAAGATCAATATGGTTGGGGAATAGAGTTTAGAGTTCAAGAAAAAGTCAATGGGGAATGGAAGGATTTAAAATATATATCTGATGACTTATCTTGGATCGATATAGCTTATGAATTGAATGAAGATAATCAATTAACTCAAAAATTAGATATAGAAAAATTTTATGGAAAATTACCAAATGGAACATATAGAATAGTTAAACCAGTTTATGATAATGGATATATTGATATATATTCAAATGAATTTGAAATTAAATAGGTTAGTGTAAAATATTAGTAGGCAAAATATAGAAATTTTGTCTACTAAATTTTTTTCTAAAAAATATTGAAAAAACATAGATAATCCAATACAATGTGAATTGCAAAACGACACAAAAGAAAGGAAATATCTATGTTTGAAGAAATTGTAACAAAAAAATGGTGTAAAATTCAATGATTTGGAGAAAAAAATATATAAATTTGTATGCATGTTAGGTTGTATAATAATAAAATACATACTAGAAAATAGAGATAAAAGATTAATGAAACTTAGGGATAAGAAGAAGTTCAGGCACAAAGGATATAAACAAAATTGTATAAAAACAATAATGGGAGAAGTACAATATCAAAGAGCAATTTATCTAGTAGAAGAAAATAATGAAAAGAAGTATGTATTTTTAGTAGATGAAGATATGAAAATAGAAACAATAGGAAAAGTATCAGCAAATTTAGCAGAAAAAGCATTGGAAATAGCAGTAAATACACCATCATACAGAAAAGGAGAAGAAGAAATAAAAAATACAACAAATGGAACATTAAGTCATGAAGGTCTAAGAAATTTAGTATTAGAAGTTGGTGAAAAAATAGAAGCAAAAGAAAATGAAGAAATAGAATTGTTTGAAACTGAAAAGCTAATAAAAGGGACAAAAGAAATATTAGCATTATTCGAAGAAGCAGATGGTTTGTGGATAAACTTATAAGGAAAAGATAGACAAGAACAAATAGATAAATATAAGAAGCAATGTGAGAAAAAAGGAAAGGAATATAAAGAACCAAAATCAGTAAAAACAGAGTTAAAGCTACATGTAACATATGAAGGATGGAAAAAAGATGACACAAGACATTCTCTTGTAAATAAAACATATATAACAGGAATGATGAGCAGTAAAAAATTAGAAAAGATAAGAAATGCAAAAGTATATCAGAAATACAACGAAGAAAAAATAGAGTTAAGAGTAATGAATGGAGATGGAGCAAGATGGATAAAAAATATAACAGTAAAAGGAGCGATATCACAAAAAAGATAATTTCCACATACATCAAGAAATAGTAAGAGATATACAAGAAGAAAAATATAAAAAAGAATTAACAAAGATGATAGAAGAAAAGAGATATTCAGAGGTACAAGGATATATAGAAAATTTAAAATATGAATTAGGAGGAGAAGAAAAAACAGTAAAGAAATTAAATAAATTACAGAGTTACTTAAAAGATGGAATGCCAAGGTATCAAGATATATTAACAGAACAAGGAAAGGAACTTCCAGAAGCACCAGAAGGAGTAGAATATAGAAATCCTGGAATAATGGAAAGCCAGATATTTACTGTATTAAAAGTAAGACTAGGAAGTGGAAGAAAAAGTTTTGGAAAGAAAGGGGTATCATATTTAGCAAAAGTATGTGCAACTAAAGTGGAAAATAATAGTAATATAGAAATAGAAAAAATTGAAAAACCAATAAAGATAGATAATAGTGTAGAAGAATGGATAAAAGAAATTGAAGAGAATGTAAGAAAAAATAAGAAAAATCATAGAGCAAATAGAAAAGAAACAGAAAAAAATAATACAACAATGAATGTCATAATAAAATCAAAATTCATGAAAGAAATAATGAAAATGAGAGAATTTTCAGGAATGAAATGTAGTTTTTAAAAAGGACTATGTTTATTAAACAAACTAAAAAATATAAAAGTGTTGAAATAGTTGACATTGAAGGATTAGAAAAAAAGATAAAAAAATTGCCTACTTTTACTTGACACATACTATGATATAAATATGTTTGAAAACTCTTATATTAATATGATAAAATAATAAAAATTTTATAAGGAGATTAGCTATGGAATTAAGAGATTTATATGATGAAAACAAAGAATTAACAGGAGAAACAATTTATAAAGGACAAGATGTACCAAAAGGACGTTATTATATAACTGTAGTAGTTTTTATACAAAATAGCAAAAATGAATTTTTGATTCAAAAGAGAGTAAAAAAGAAAGATGGTAAATGGGCTACTACAGGAGGACACCCAGTATCAGGAGAAACAAGTAAACAAGGGATAATAACAGAAATTAGAGAAGAATTAGGTGTTGATATAGTAGAAGAAAATATTAAATTGTTTAAAACAATAAAAACCGAAGATGAGTTTGTTGATATTTATTATTTAAAAGAAGATATAGATATAAAGAAAATAAAAATTCAGAAAGAAGAAGTGGAAGATGTAAAATGGGCTACAATAGATGAAATAAATGAATTAATAAAAAATGAAGCTTTTTCTGAAAGTCATACAGAATTTTTTGAGTTATGTTTAGATTATTTAAAATTAAAATAGGAGATAAAAATGTTAGACAAAGCAATTATATTTGATTTAGATGGAACATTATGGGATACATCAATAGAAATTGAACAAGTATGGAAAGAGGAAGCTGAAAATTATAATATTAAGATTAATCAAGAAAAGATTAGACAAATAATGGGATTTACAAAAGATGAAATAATTGAATATTTATTTAAAGGAAATAGTGAAGAAGGAAATGAATTTATTACAAAATGTCAGGAAAATGAGAATAAATATTTAAAGAAAAATGGGGGACACATTTATAAAAACACAATTAAAACAATTAAAGATTTATCAAATAATTATAATTTATATATTGTGAGCAATTGTCAATCAGGATATATAGATGCTTTTTTAGAACATTATTCCATAGAAAGGTATTTTAAAGATTATGAATGTTCAGGTAGTACAGGATTAAGCAAAGAAAAAAATATAAAAGAGGTAATTAAGAGAAATAAAATTGTAAAAGCTATATATGTTGGAGACACAAAGAAAGATTATGAATCAGCAAATATGAATGGATTACACTTTATATGGGCTGAATATGGTTTTGGAAAATGCGATAAATATTATAAAAAAATTAAGGATATAAGTGAATTAATAAATATGGAGATATAGGGGATAATCATTTCTACAAATTACAATAAGTAGGACAGATAATTTAAAGTAAGGTATTATTATGAAAGCTAAAAATTTAGTGAAAACAAAAAATTGTCGTGAAAATCTTTACACAAAGTTAACAAGATGGCATTTTTAGCCATCTTGTTTTTTATTTTGTGTTGTGCTATAATTTCTTAGAGAATAGTACATGGCATTGATTTGTGTTATTTTGTTAGAAAAGCCTAAAATAGGTGACCTAAAGAAAAAATCGTGTAAAGTATTTTTATATAAAATATTGCTAAAAAAATGAAGAAAGAATGGGGAGAGCTTATGTTCAAATTAGTATCAGATTATAAGCCAACAGGCGACCAACCAAAAGCAATAGAATACTTATCAAAAGGAATAGAAGAAGGAAAGAAATTCCAGACACTTCTAGGTGTTACGGGTTCAGGCAAGACTTTTACGATGGCTAATATAATACAGCAAGTACAGAAGCCAACATTGGTATTAGCACATAACAAGACATTAGCTGGACAACTATACTCTGAGTTTAAAGAGTTTTTTCCAGAGAACAATGTGGAGTATTTTGTTTCATATTATGATTATTACCAACCAGAAAGTTATATTCCATCATCAGATACATATATAGAAAAAGACTCTTCTGTAAATGATGAAATAGATAAGCTAAGACATTCAGCAACATTATCATTATTTGAAACGAGAGATGTAATAATAATAGCATCAGTATCTTGTATATATGGATTAGGAGATCCAGAGGATTATCAAGAAATGATGTTATCACTAAGACCAGGAATGCAAAAGGGAAGAGATGAAGTATTAAAAAAATTAATTACAATGCAATATACAAGAAATGAGATAGATTTTAAAAGAGGAACTTTTAGAGCAAAGGGAGATATTGTAGAAATATATCCATCAGACAAATCAGAGTCAGCAATTAGAGTTGAATTTTGGGGAGATGAAATTGAAAAAATAACAGAAATAAACCCATTAACAGGTAAAGCGATAGGAAGTAGAAGGCATATTTTAATTTCACCAGCATCTCACTATGTAACAACTAAAAATAAGATGGAGAAAGCCATAGTAACTATTGAAGAAGAATTAGAAGAAAGGATAAAATATTTCAAGGAAAATGATAAATTAATAGAAGCTCAAAGAATAGAAGAAAGAACAAATTTCGATATAGAAATGATGAAAGAAACAGGATTTTGTTCTGGAATAGAAAACTATTCAAGACATATAAGTGGAAGAAAACCAGGAAGTCCACCATATACTCTTTTTGACTATTTTCCTAAAGACTTTTTATTATTAGTAGATGAGTCACATGCGACAATTCCACAAGTTAGAGCAATGTATAATGGAGACCATTCTAGAAAAGAATCATTAATAAATTATGGATTTAGATTGCCATCAGCATTCGACAATAGACCATTAAAATTTGAAGAATTTGAAGATAGATTAAATCAAGTAGTATTTGTTAGTGCTACACCAGGAGATTATGAAAAGGAACATAGTAAAGAAAATGTAGTTGAACAAATTATTAGACCAACAGGATTATTAGACCCAAAAATAGAAGTTAAACCTGTAACAAATCAAATAGATGATTTAATAGAACAAATAAGAATAAGAATAGAAAAGAAAGAAAGAGTTTTAGTTACAACATTAACTAAAAAAATGGCTGAAGATTTAACAGAATATTTAAAAAGCGTAAATATTAAAGTAAATTATATGCATTCAGAAACAAAAACTTTAGAAAGAATGGAAATAATAAGAAATTTGAGATTAGGAGAGTTTGATGTTTTAGTTGGAATAAACTTATTAAGAGAAGGATTAGATATTCCGGAAGTATCATTAGTTGCAATATTAGATGCTGATAAAGAAGGATTCTTGCGTTCAGAGAGGTCATTAATTCAAACAATAGGTCGTGCTGCAAGAAATACCGATGGGACAGTTATAATGTATGCAGATGAGCTAACTGATAGTATGGAAAAAGCAATTAGTGAAACAAATAGAAGAAGAAAAATACAAGAAGAGTACAACAAAGAACATAACATAACACCAAGAACTATAACTAAATCAGTAAGAGACACAATAAAAGTAACAGATGCAGAAGACATAGGGGTAGAATATAAATTAGAAAAAGAAGATGACATAAAAGAAACAATAGCAAAATTAACAGATGAAATGTTAAAATTTGCAGCAGATATGGAATTTGAGAAAGCAGCTGAATTGAGAGACAAGATAAAAGAATTAGAGAATTTATTATCGTAAAATATAGAATTTATTTTAGATGGTTTATAGGCATATCCAATTAAAACCTAAATATGTTATATTAAGGAGAGAAGATAATATACAATAGTATATTATAATGAACTATGAAAATATTAATAGTAATAGACCAATATGATGGAGCAAATAATGGAACAACAATTTCAGCAAGAAGATTTGTAAAATATTTAAGAAAAAATGGAAACACAGTAAAAGTATTAAGTACAGGACAAAAAGAAGTTGATAAATATGTGTTAAAAGAAGTAAAACTAATACCAATAGCTAAACAAATTATAAAATCACAAGGAATGACTTTTGCTAAGGTAGATAAGGAAATATTAGAAACGGCAATAAAAGAAGCAGATATAGTTCATTTTTATATGCCATTTAAGTTGTCAATAGAAGGAATGAAAATTGCCAAAAAATTGAACAAACCAATGACAGCTGCTTTTCATGTACAACCTGAAAATATAACATCTACTTTAAAACTTGGAAATAATGAAAAAGTAAATAATAAAATTTATGAATTGTTTAGAGATAAGTTTTATAATAACTTTACACACATACATTGTCCTAGTAATTTTATTGCAAACCAACTAAAAGAACATGGATATAATGCTAAATTACATGTTATATCAAATGGAATTGAAAAAGATTTTAAATACAACAAAACAGAAAAACCTGAAAAATATAAAGATAAAATTATTATCACAATGGTTGGAAGATTATCAGAAGAAAAGAGGCAAGATCTATTAATTGAAGCAGTAAAAAAATCTAAATATAGTGAAAAGATACAATTGATTTTTGCAGGAAAAGGACCTAAAAAAAGAGGATATGTAAAATTAGGAAAAGAACTAAAAAATGAACCTATTTTTGAATTTTACAAAAAAGAAGAGTTAAAAAATATACTATCATTTACAGATATATATGTACATACAGCAGATGCAGAAATAGAAGCTATATCATGTATTGAAGCATTTGCAACAGGTTTAGTGCCTATAATAGCAAATAGTAATAAATCAGCTACAACTCAATTTGCAATAGACGAAAGAAGTTTATTTGAAGCAGGAAATAGTGATGATTTAGCAAATAAAATTGATTATTGGCTAGAAAATGAACAAGAAAGAAAAAATATGGAAAAAATATATGCAGAACAAGCAGAAAAATATAGAATTGAAAGTAGTATAGAAAAAATAGAGGAGATGTTTAAAGAAGAAATTGATGAGAGAAGAAGTGAAAGAATTATCAGATGAAGAACTAGAAGATGATGCTCAAATATTTCATATGTGGGAACCTTTAAATTTTGATATTACAGATGACTATAAATATATTTGCCATAATTGGATATTTAATATAATATCAAGTATTTTAACATTAGTAATATATCCAATATTATATATTTTCAATAAAGTTTTTTTAGGTTTCAAAATTGAAAATAAAGAAAAACTACAAGAAATTAAAGGTGGGAAAGTAACAATTTCAAATCATATACATCCATTAGATTGTACAATGAATGGAATAATAAATTTTCCTAGCAGAGTATATTTTCCTACATTATCTAGTAATTTCAAAATACCAATAGTAAGACATTTGATAAGAATACTATATGCAATACCCATACCGTCAAAAGTAAGCCAAAAAGAAAAATTTTTAGAAGAAATTAATAAAGCTCTAAAGAATGAAAAAACAATACATATGTATCCAGAAGGAGCGTTATGGCCATATTGTGATAAAATTAGAAAATTTAAAAATGGTGCATTTAAAATAGCAGTAAAAGCAGATGTTCCAATAGTACCTATTTTATATGTCTTAAAAGAAGCAAAAGGAATTTATAAATTATATAAGAAAAAGAAATGTATACATGCAATAGTACTAGATCCAATATATCCTAATAAAGACATACCCATGTGGCAAAGAGCAGAAGAAATGAAAGAAAGAGCACATAAAATTATGGATGATTATAAAAATTATATAGATAATAATAGTTAATAATTAATATTATTAACTTGTAATCAGTATAAAATGAATAACTTATTTAATGTTTAAATTTTACTAAACAGCACTATTAAGTAGTAAATATATATTTAATATTGCAACATTAAGAATAATTATATATTAAGAGTTCTATAAGCAGTTGTTTTATACTGAAAGTAGAACTTTTATTTTGTTAAAAACAAGATACAGAACTCTTAAAATAAGTAAACATTAAATTCTAATGTGCTATTTTCTACTATACTGACACAGTTATTTAACTGGCATAAAATTTTTGCTTTATTTGGGAACAATTTACTAAATACATATGATTTTCTAATTTAGAATATTCAATATTATTTTTATTTAGAAAATCAATATCATTTGAATCAAGCCAAATTGATATGAAATCTTGCGTTGCTTCGTGTACTTTACTATATAAATATCTTGAAAAAACCATTTTTGTATCCTCCTTGAATTTGAGTTATTTCTATTTTTAGTATAGTAGAAAACATATTAAATTTAACTAAAAATAGTATAGTATAAAGTGCTTAAAAAAAATGTCATAACCTGCTTAAAATATTGAAAATTTAAAAATAAAATGATAATATATTTAAAATAAAATATTAAGGAGGTACTATAATGAATTTATTTATATATTACTCAAGATGTTCTACTTGTCAAAAAGCTAAAAAATGGTTAGAAAACAATAATATATCTTACGAAGAAAGAAATATCATAGAAGAGACACCAACTTTTCAAGAATTAGAAGAATGGATAGAAAGAAGTGGAAAGGAAGTAAAAAGATTTTTCAATACGAGTGGTTTAAAATATAAAGAATTGAACCTAAAAGAAAAACTAGAAGAAATGACATTAGAAGAAAAAATAAAATTATTATCATCAGATGGAATGTTAATAAAAAGACCGTTATTTATAACAGAAAAAGAAATATATATAGGATTTAGAGAAAAAGAATGGGAAAACATGCTATAAGTTTATATATAACAAAAAATAAAAGAGTAAATTTTAAGTGATAATATAATTCACAAAATAAATTTCTCTTTTATTTTTTAGTTTAATTTATAAAAATAAATATTTTTTAATTATCATTATTTTCAATAACTTCAACTACTTCAGCTGTTTTTTCTTCAGATGAAGATTCATCTTTAACATTTCCACCAGGTCCGATATATTCATCTTTACCAAATGCTAATATCATATAGAAAACGAAAGGTAATAATACTAATCCAACTGTAAATCCTGCACCTTTTCCAAATGATTTTGCTAAGTTATAAGATTGATATATACTTATACCTAACATAATAAGTCCTCCAACAATAGGAATAAAACCTAATAAATAAGCACAAACAATCCATGGTGAAAGTCCTGAAATTTTAAATAATGTTATGACATTATAAATAGGAATGATAGATTTCCAACCTTTTTCTCCAGCTTTATTAAATAATTTCCAACTTGCAACAATTTGGATAATTAAAATAATAAATATGAAAAGCAGAAATATACCCAAGAATGCTCCTAAAGCTGTACCTAATGTAGCGTAAAGTGTAGCATCAGAAACACCTGCACCATAACCTTCGTAATAACTAGGATAATTACTGTAATAACTACTATACATATAAAATCCCCTCCTTTATTTTTTATACTTAGATTTTTACATTTTTCTACAAAAAAGTCAATATAATTTTAAAAAATATTGTATAAAATTTTTGCGTTTGATATAATCTAAATAATTACTAAATAATATTAAATTGGGAGGTAAAAAATGAAAGAAGAAGACATGAACAATAATAAAAATATTTGCAATTGCAATTGTAATAAAAAAGATAAATTTATAGAAGATTTATTTAACGAATATTTGCCAGTAAAAGACAATTTAATACAAATGTTAAACGAAGTACAAGAACATTATGGGTATATACCAGAAAAAGCACAAAGAGATTTATCAGAATTCTTAAATGTACCAATGGCAGAAATATATGGAGTTATAACTTTTTATTCAAGATTTACATTAAAACCAAAAGGAAAATATAATATATCAGTATGTTTAGGTACAGCTTGCTATGTAAAAGGCTCACAAAGAATAATGGATAGATTAAAAGAAAGATTAAAAATAGAACCAGGAGAAACTACTAAAGATGGGTTATTTTCAATAGAAGAAACAAGATGTGTTGGTGCTTGTGGTTTGGCACCAGTATTTACAGTAAATGGAGAGGTTTATGGAAAAGCAACTGTGAAAAAACTAGATGAAGTTTTAGAGAATCTGGAAAAACAAGAAAAATAGTAAGAATATACTAATTATAGTAGTATAAGTTTTAAAAGTACTTTTACTTATTGTATGCGAAAAATTGTATATAAAATAAAAAAGTAAGAGCCAAATGTTCTAACTAAAAAGGAGGAGTTCATAAATGAAAACATTAGAAGAACTTCATAAAATAAGAGAAGAAAAAAGAAAAGAATTGGATTTAAGAATAAATACAAATGCAGATACAAGAGAAAAGCATATTTTAGTATGTCATGGAACAGGATGTACTTCTTCTAAATCTCCAGAAATATTAGAAGAATTTAGAAAAATTTTAAAAGAGAAAAATATTGAAAATGTAAGAGTTATAAAAACAGGATGTTTTGGACTATGTGCAAAAGGCCCAATAGTTATAATTAGACCAGAAGATACTTTTTATGCTATGGTAAAGCCAGAAGATTGCGAAGAAATTATACAAACACATATTGTTGATGGAAAAAGAGTTAAAAGATTACTATGTAAAGATATAGATGGAAAAACAGTAAATAAATTAGATGAACTTAATTTTTATAAAAAACAAAAAAGAATAGCTTTAAAAAATTGTGGAGTAATAAATCCAGAAGAAATTGATGAATACATAGCTTTCAGAGGATATGAAGCATTAGAAAGAGCTTTAAGAGAATATACTCGGAGATGAAGTAATAGATATAATAAAAAAATCAGGACTTAGAGGTAGAGGTGGAGCAGGTTTTCCAACCGGCAAGAAATGGGAGCTTACAAAAGCATCAGAAGGAGAACAAAAATATGTTGTATGCAATGCTGATGAAGGAGATCCAGGAGCTTTTATGGATAGAAGCATACTAGAAGGTGATCCTCACACAGTACTAGAAGCAATGGCAATAGCAGCATATGCAATTGGTGCAAATAAAGGGTATATTTATGTTAGAGCAGAATATCCAATAGCAGTAAAAAGATTAAAAATAGCAATAGAACAAGCTAAAGATTATGGAATATTAGGTAAAAATATTTTTGATACTGGATTTAATTTTGATATAGAGATAAGATTAGGAGCAGGAGCTTTTGTATGTGGGGAAGAAACAGCTTTATTGGAGTCAATAGAGGGAAAAAGAGGTCAACCTAGAGTAAAACCACCATATCCAGCACAATCTGGATTATGGGGAAAACCTACATTAATTAATAATGTAGAAACATATGCAAATATTAGTCAAATAATTTTAAATGGACCAGAATGGTTTTCAAAAATAGGAACTGAAAATTCAAAAGGAACAAAAGTTTTTGCATTAGGTGGAAATGTAAATAATATTGGTCTAGTAGAAGTCCCTATGGGAACAACATTAAGGGAGATAGTATATGATATTGGTGGAGGAATTCCAAACAGAAGAGATTTTAAAGCTGCACAAACAGGAGGTCCATCAGGGGGATGCATACCAAAAGAGCATTTAGATACACCAATAGACTATGAGTCATTAAAACAAATAGGCTCTATGATGGGCTCTGGTGGATTAATAGTAATGGATGATACTAAATGCATGGTATGTTTAGCAAAATTTTATTTAGAATTTACTGTAAGTGAAAGTTGTGGAAAATGTACTCCTTGTAGAATTGGAACAAAAAGAATGTTAGAAATATTGGAAAGACTTTGCAGTGGAGAAGGCGAAGAGTATGATATATATAAATTAGAAAAATTAGCTGTTAATATTCAAAAATCAAGTATATGTGGATTAGGTCAAAGTGCGCCAAATCCAGTAATAAGTACATTAAAATATTTTAGAGAAGAATTTAGACAACATGCTATACAAAAAGCATGTAAGGCTCTAGAATGTAAATCTATGTCAAAAATAACTATTGATGAAGAAAAATGCAAAGCATGTGGATTGTGTCAAAAATCATGTCCAGTAAATGCAATAGAAGGAGAAGGCCGAGAAAAAAGAAAAATAAATCAAGATAAATGTGTAAAATGTGGTACTTGTATAACAAGATGTCCATTCCATGCAATTGGGAATTAACAAATTTGATAGATATATTAAAATATAAAATTAATATATATTCAGTTTTGAAAATAGATTTATTACATATTAGATATTAATAGTGAAAATATATCAATTAAATTCATAAATGATAAAAATCCTAGCAATTTATAAACTAAAAGAAAATATCGTAATAAAAGTTTTAAAAAGCCTTAAGAGAAAGGAATGAAATAAAATGGAAGAAAAAATGATTAATTTAACTATAGATGATCAAAAAATATCAGTACCTAAAGGAACAACTATTTTACAAGCAGCAAAGCAAGCAGGAATCGACATACCAACTTTATGTTTTTTAAAAGAAATAAATGAAGTTGGAGATTGCAGAATGTGTATAGTAGAAGTAGAGGGGAGAAAAGGTTTTGCAACTTCATGTATTCAAACTGTTGAAGAAGGAATGGTTGTACATACACATACACCAAATGTATTAGAAGCAAGACATGTAATATTAGATTTAATTATTTCTAATCATTCTAAAGATTGCTTAACTTGTACTCGTTCTGGTAATTGTGAATTACAATCTTTAGCTACAAAATTTAATGTTTTACAAGTAGAATTTGAAGGAGAAAGAACAGAACATGAGATAGATGACTTATCTCCATCAATAGTAAGAGATTTTAATAAATGTATATTATGTAGAAGATGTGTAGCAGCATGTAAAAATGTTCAAAAAATAGGAGCAATAGACTGCATAAATAGAGGATTTGAATCGTGTATATCAACAGTAGGTGACCATAGTTTAAATGACGTAAATTGCACGTTTTGTGGTCAATGTATAGAAGCATGTCCAACAGGAGCATTACATGAAAAAGAAACAATTAATGATGTATGGACAAAATTAAAAGACCCTGATAGTATAGCTATTGTCCAAACTGCACCAGCAGTAAGAGTAGCTCTTGGAGAAGAATTTGGAATGGAAATAGGAATTAATGTAACTGGCAAAATGGTAACAGCATTAAAAAGATTGGGATTTGACAAAGTATTTGATACAAACACAGGTGCTGATTTAACAATAATGGAAGAAGCAAACGAATTTATAAATAGATTTAAGAATAATGATAATTTGCCTATGATTACTTCATGTAGCCCAGGATGGGTAAAATATATAGAAATGAACTATCCAGAGTTATTACCACATTTATCAAGTTGTAAATCTCCACATGAAATGTTTGGAGCAATAATAAAAACATATTATGCTAAAAAAGAAAACATAGATCCTAAAAAAATATATGTAGTATCAGTAATGCCTTGTATTGCTAAAAAATTTGAAAGACAAAGAGAAGAAATGAAAGAAGGAGAATTATTTGATGTTGATAATGTAATAACAACTCGAGAATTAGCTAGAATGATAAAACAAGCAAATATAGAATTTAATAAATTAGAAGATAGTAAGTTTGATAATCCAATGGGAGAAGCAACAGGAGCAGGAGCAATTTTTGGAGTTACAGGAGGAGTAATGGAAGCTGCATTAAGGACTGCACAAGATACTTTAATGGGAAAAGATTTACCTAAAATTGATTTTGAGGAAGTTAGAGGGACTCAAAATATAAAAAGAGCAAATATAGAAATTAATGGAAAAGAAATAAAAGTAGTTGCAGCAAGTGGATTAGCAAACGCAAAGACAATTTTAGAAGAAATAAAGCGAGGAAAAGCAGACTATCAATTTGTAGAAATAATGGCATGTCCAGGAGGATGTATCATGGGAGGAGGTCAACCAATAAAAAGCTCAAAAATACAAGCAGAAGTTGATGTTAAAAAATTGAGAGCTCAAGCTTTATATTCAATAGATGAAAAAAGTGTTATTAGGAAATCTCATGAAAATCCAGTAATGAAAAAAATATATAAAGAATTTTTAGGTAAACCAGGAAGTGAACTAGCAGAAGAATTATTACATACTGCTTATGAAAAAAGAGAAAAATATAATATATAAACAATAAAGCAAGATGATAAAATATATGAGATAACAGATATATGCATTTGCTTAATGAGATAAAATAAAATATTTAAATAAAAAAACTATATCACCAAGCTGTAAAAGTTACTTATGGGATATAGTTTTTCTATTTAATTATTAAGATAATATAAATTTAATTATTTGTTATTATTGTTGTTTTGTCTTTCATTATTTTGATTATTTGAATTATTTTTATTATTCTTATTTTCTTTATTTTTCTTTGCCATTAAAAGCACCTCCATTCAAAATACTAATAATAGTTTGCCTAAAAAATTTTAAAATATACATCTGAAAAAATATTTCTATTAAATAAATTAACTAAACATTAAATAAGGCACTTATAAAATATTAAATAGTTATAATCGAAAAAATAAACAATTCTGAGATTTTGGAGGATATTGCACAAATTTATAAATTGTGATATATAATATATTATAAAAAGTATTTAGGTTAAAGAACATGGCATTTTATAAATATATGTCTTATAAAAACTGAGAAAGGAACGAAAGTTATAATGGAATATATTAATGAAAAATTAAATGAATTTAATGATTATATAAGATTTAGAAAAGTAGCAATTGTTGGATTGGGTGTAAGTAATTTGCCACTTATGGAATATTTATATGAAAAAAAAGCTAATGTAACAGTTTTTGATGAACGTGATATTGATAGTATATCTAAAGATATAATGGATAAAATAACTACATATGGATTTGGTTTTCATTTTGGAGAAGATGCTTTAAAAAATTTAAAAGGTTTTAATGTAATTTTTAGATCTCCAAGTTGTTTACCAACTAGAAAAGAATTAGTAGATGAAGCTAATAATGGTGCAATCGTAACAACAGAAGTAGAATTATTAATGAAAATGTGTCCTTGCAAAATTGTTGGAGTTACTGGTAGTGATGGAAAAACAACAACAACAAGCTTAATTAATGCAATTTTAAAAAAAGCTGGATATAATACATTTTTAGGTGGTAATATTGGTACACCATTATTTACGAAATTATCAGATATGAAACCCGAGGATATTCTTGTTTTAGAATTAAGTAGTTTTCAATTAATGGGAATGGAAATAAGTCCAGATATTGCAGTTATTACTAATATAACACCAAATCACTTAAATATTCATAAAGACTATGAAGAATATATAGAAGCAAAGAAAAATATTTTTAAATATCAAGATGAGAAAGGTGTTTTAGTATTAAATTATGACAATGAAATAACAAGAAATTGCGAAAAGGAAGCAAATGGAAAAGTTATTTTCTTTAGTAGTAAAAATAAATTGGATAATGGATATATAGTAGATGAAGATGTAATTAAAGAATGCGAAGATAAAATAAGAAAACATATTTTAAATGTAGAGGATGTGATTTTAAGAGGAAATCATAACTACCAAAATATTGCAACAGCAATTGCTGCGACATCATCATTAGTTGATATGGATATAGCAGTAGATGCTATTAAAGAATTTAAACCAGTTGAACATAGGATAGAATTTATAAGAGAACTAGATGGAGTGAAATGGTATAATGACTCTGCAAGTTCATCACCTTCTAGAACTTTATCAGGAATAAATGCTTTTAAGGAAGATATAATATTGATAGCAGGAGGATATGACAAAAACTTAGATTACACACCACTTGCAAAACCTATAATAGAAAAAGTAAAATCATTAATATTAATAGGGCAAACTTCAGGTAAAATTTTTGATGCAGTAAAATTAGAATTGGAAAAAGAAAATAAAGAGATAGATATTCACATGTGTGAAAGTTTAGAAGAAACTATAAAACTTGCAAAAAAAGTAGCTAAACCAGGTCAAGTTGTTTTATTTTCACCAGCAAGTGCTAGTTTTGATATGTTTAAAAATTTTGCAGATAGGGGAAATCAATTTAAAGAATTAGTAAAAAAGATTAATTAAAATTATTTAAAAAGAAATTACAATATGAAATAAAATTAAGGATAAAATAGATATAAAATTTTAATTTTAGCTAAAGTACTATTAATTGGTAAAAAATTGAAAGTATATAATTATATTAATAAAAAAGAATATATAGAATTAAAACTTATGCAAAAATATTAGAGAGCTCAAATAGCGAGCTCTCTTTACTTACAGGTTACTTATTATTAAGAAATAAAAACATTTTAATTTCTTCAATTACTTTTAAATCTTTTTGTAAAAAATGAATATTAGTTAAATTATTTTCATAAAAGTAACATATTTCGTTAGCAATACTGATTTTTGTTTTTATATCAGAATCTACTAAACAAGCATTTTCCCATTTCCGAACTAGGGAGTCAAAATTTGCACTTAAAGTATTTGTTTTCATATTGTACCTCCATATAAGAATATAAGTAACCAACTAAATTATTTATATTATAACATAAATTTTATAAAAAGTGAAATTTATTCACCAATGCAAGACATAAATCATATTGTATATAAAACAAAAAAGGAGGTATAAATTTGTATAATAATATTTATGAAGAATACATAAGAAATATAATTGGATATCCCAATAATACAAATAACAACTGTTATTCTTGCAATATGAATATGGAAGAAAATAGTTATACTAATTCACAAGTACCAAAAAGCCAAATAGAGCAATGTTATCCAGAAATATATAAAATTATATATCCAATGGTAAAAAAAGCTTGTAATGATAATTTTAACTTAAATACAGAGGAAGAAATAGATAAAATCACAAATGAAATTTATTATGCAATAGAAGATAATAATCAAATAAATATAAATATTAATCTAGAAAATGCAGTAAGAACAAAGACGGCAGAAAATGCAAGTAATAGAAATCAAAAAGAAGTTGTAAATAGTAAAGAAAATCTAAGTGAACAATCTATGAATAATACAAGAAATACAGAAACAAGAAGGATTACAAACAACAATTTAAGAGATTTAATTAAAATTCTAATAATTAGGGAATTGTTAAATAGACCTAATATAAGACCACCTAGGCCACCAAGACCACCACATCACAGACCACCATTTCCAGGTTTTCCAGGAGGTCCAGGTGGAGGAGGACCAAGACCACCAATTATGCCTAGAGATTTAGAATATTCACAAGATTATTATGACATATATGAATTTTAAAATGAAAAAAAGCAAATAATAATACTTTATACAAGAGATATGAAAAAGATAATATTTTATTTATATTTATAAAAGAAAAATTTACCATTTTTTCAAATATTCTTTAGAATAGATTTTATCTAAATGTGCAAAATATATATAGTAATTTTTGAAAGGTGGTAAAAATATGAAAGTTAATGAATGTATGTGTAATGATGTTTGCTGTGTTAAACCAGAAACTAAATTAAATGAAGTTGCAAGGTTAATGGCTGAAAGACATATAGGATCAATTCCAATTTGTGATAATAATAATTGCATATGTGGAATTGTAACAGATAGAGATATTATTTTAAGAACAATAGCTTGTGATAAAGACTGTAAAACAACACCAGTTAGTGATATAATGTCAACAAAAGTTTGCACTTGTCAAGAAAATGATGAAATGACCGTGGCAGAAAACAAAATGAGTCAAAATCAAATAAAAAGATTACCTGTATGTGATAAAAATAATAAAGTTGTAGGAATATTAACTTTAGGAGATATTGCTCAAAATATAAATGAATTAGGTAAAGAGCAAGTATCAACAGTTATAAGTGATATTTGTTGCGAAAATAAAAACTTGAATGCAGAATAAAGTGCAAAAATAGAAAAGATATAAAGCTTAAATTATTAAAAAATAATGATTTAAGCTTTATTATTTTATTAAATTTTATTCGATTTTTTAAGTATTTATATAAAATAACTATATAAGAATAAAGTTAAATTAAAAATATAAATAATTTAAACTAACAAACATAAGATAAAAATATCATAATATAATAATAAATTCTTCAATAGTGATAATTTTAACAAATTTACATATACTTATTAAAGGAGGATTTTTAAAGTATGATATTTAATATTTCATATTGGACAAAAGTAGGAACAAGAATTTTATATGTAGCATTATTATTATTAGGATTATATCTAGCATTAAAATTATCAATTTTTTATATGCCATTTTTAATAGCCTTTATTATTTCATTATTAATAGAGCCAATGATAAAATTCATAATGAAAAAAACTAACTTGACAAGAAGGACAAGTTCAATAATTATATTTATAATTGTATCATTAGTAATACTAGGCAGCCTTACGTGGGTTATTATTACATTGTTTTCAGAATCCTCTAGATTATTACAAGGATTAAATAACTATGTAGATAAAGCATATAATCAAATCCAAGCATTTATAAGTACATTTGATTTCGATAAAATTCATCTATCAGATGAAATAGTAACAGTAGTTAATAATTCAACAACAAACATTTTAGAAACTGCATCAACATGGCTTAGAAATGCATTAACAGGGTTAATAAACTTTATTACACAGATACCTGCAATTGCAATTTGTGTTGGTATAACTGTTATTGCTTTATATTTCATATGTGTTGATAAAATATATATCTTAGATCAACTAGAATATCATTTGCCAAAAGTATGGTTTAAGAAAATAAATTTGCATCTAAAAGACTTAATACAAACATTAGGTGGCTATTTAAAAGCCGAAGCTACATTAATACTAATATCATTTATAATTTCATTAGTTGGATTATATTTATTATCTTTTTTAAACTTTAATATTCAATATCCTCTTCTAATGGCATTATTAATAGGATTTGTAGATGCACTACCAATTCTAGGCTCAGGGACAGTAATGATACCATGGGCAATAATATCAGGATTAAATGGAGATTTAAGATTAGGAATTGCAATAATAACTTTATTAATAATAATGTCAATAGTAAGACAATTTTTAGAGCCTAAATTAGTAAGTAAGAACATAGGTATACATCCAATATTTACACTAATTGCTATGTATACAGGTTTCAAGTTTATAGGGATAATAGGATTATTAATAGGACCTATTGTCTTAATTATTTTTAAAAATATATTTGCTAATTTAATAGATCAAGGTTTTTTTAAAACAATATTTGATAGAAAGTAATTGAAAAAATTATAAAATTATGTTAATATCATTATATGAAACTGCATATATCAACTTTTATGAGTTTAAAAGGAGGAATAGAAATGCTAAAAGAAATGATTTGTTATAGAGTTGAAGTTCGGTTAAAGGTAATCAGTGTAGAGGAAGAAGACGAAGAAAATTACTTTGAATATGAAGAAAATATTAGTTGGAGTGATGGAGCCATAATAATTAAAGATGACAAATTTATTGGTTTTCTAACAAATGATTATATTTGGGGTGAAATTAAAGCTAATAAAATATATCTTCATATTTTCGATGACAATTATCAATATTTAGAATTTGAAACTTCAAAAGATAATTACTTTATTGACTTTCCTAATAGTTATGAAATGTATTGCGTTCTCGAAGGATTAGAATATTGGATATGCAATATTGAATTCAAAAAAATAGAAAAAGATTCATTTGAAATTTCAAAGATTGGAAATGAAATAGAGAGAGTAAAGAAACGCCTTAAAATAATGAATGATAATTGAGTTAAACTTAAAGCAATCAAAAAATGTCATAGATAATTTTTAACTATGACATTTTTATTATTGTATAGGAAAATTGTATTTTATCTTGACCCTATATATAGGATTTTTCCGTTATTATTCCCACTCTATTGTTGCAGGTGGCTTAGAAGTAATATCATAAACAACTCTATTTACATGATTTACTTCATTAACAATTCTTGAAGAAACTTTTTCTAATATTTCATAAGGGATTTTACTCCAAACCCCAGTCATAAAATCTGTTGTTTCAACAGCTCGTAAAGCAATAGTATAGTCATAAGTTCTTTCATCGCCCATAACACCAACAGATTTTAAATTAGTTAATACTGCAAAGTATTGATTTATAGATTTATGAAGACCAGCATTAGCAATTTCTTCTCTAAAAATACTATCAGCCTCTTTTAATATATCTAACTTGTCATCAGTTATATCACCAATAACCCTTATAGCTAATCCAGGGCCAGGGAAAGGTTGCCTGAACACTAAATTCTCTGGAATACCTAATTCTAATCCAGTTTGTCTAACCTCATCTTTAAACAAATCTCTTAAAGGCTCAACTATTTCTTTAAAATCAACATAGTCAGGTAAACCTCCTACATTGTGATGGCTTTTAATAACAGAGCTTTTTCCTAATCCACTTTCTATTACATCAGGGTAAATAGTTCCTTGAACTAAGAAATCAACAGTTCCGATTTTTTTAGCCTCTTCTTCAAAGACTCTTATAAATTCTTCACCAATAATTTTTCTTTTTCTTTCAGGATCTGAAACACCAGATAATTTCTCTAAAAATCTATCTTTAGCATTAACTCTTATTAAATTAATATCAAATTGATTTCTAAAAATTTCTTCAACTTCATCACCTTCATTTTTTCTAAGTAAACCATGGTCAACGAAAATACAAGTTAAATTTTTTCCAATAGCTTTACTTAGTAAAACTGCTGCAACAGAAGAATCAACTCCACCTGATAAAGCACATAAAGCTTTTCTATCTCCGATTTTTTCTTTTAAATTTTTGATACTTTCTTCAACAAAAGAAGCAATTTGCCAATCAGCAGAACATTTGCAAACATTAAACAAGAAATTTTTGATTACTTGAGTTCCATTTACAGATAAATTAACTTCTGGATGGAATTGAATTCCATATAAATTCTTTTCAACATTTTCCATTGCCGCATTAGGACAATGAGCAGTAGAACCAATATTTTTGAAGCCCTCTGGAACTTCAGAAACAAAATCAGTATGACTCATTAAAAAAGTATTAGTTTCATCAAAAGTATCAAATAGGGAAGATGTGTTATTTATTTTAACCTCAGTAGCTCCATATTCTCTTTTATCAGCTCTTGAAACTTTACCACCTAATGTATGAGTCATTAATTGCATACCATAACAAATACCAAGAACAGGGATTCCTAAGTCAAATATACCTTCAGCACATCTTGGAGAATCTTCTCCATACACACTTGCAGGACCTCCTGTGAAAATTATTCCTTTTGGATTTTTTTCTTTGATTTTTTCAATTGAGATATTGTATGGTACAACTTCTGAATATACATTGCATTCTCTAACTCTTCTTGCAATTAATTGGTTGTATTGACCACCAAAATCTAGTATTAAAATTAGTTCGTTATTTTTCATAGTTACCTCCATTTATATATTTAAAAAATTATAACATATATAAATAGTTGTGTAAATAAGTTGATTAAAATAACAACTTATGATAATATAATAAAGTGTATTGATGATAAAGAAGGGAATGGGAATAAAAATGAAAAATACTATATTAACGTTTTTAGGAAAAGATTCAGGATTTGGAAAAAATAATACTTCAGCGTATTTTACAAGTAATAATGAGCTTAATATTATTGATTGTGGTTGTGATGTTTTTCAAAAAATAAAAGATAAATTTAATCTTAATGATTTTTCAAAAATTAATATTATAATTACACACTTACATAATGATCATGCAGGATCACTAAGTCAATTGATTTTATATTTATGGTTTGTTTTTAATAAAAAAGCAAATATCATTTGTGCTTGTAAATATATTAAAAAATATTTGGAAATTACTGGAGTTCCTTCAGATGCGTATAAAATACAGGAAAATACAAACGATATAAAATTTATAAAGACAAATCATTCAGAATTTATAGAAGCTTATGGATTTAAAATGAATATAGAAAATAAAAAAATTATATATACTGGAGATACTAATATTATAGAACCATTTTTGCCATATTTAGATAATGTTGATGAATTATATATAGACGTTTCAAAAGATGGAGGAGCTCATTTAAAAATTGATGATATATTAGAACAATTATTAAAAATAAAACTTAATGGAACTAACATAATATTAATGCACATGGACGATAAAGATTATATTGAAAAAATTGCTCAAAAATTAATAAATTGACAAAAGAACTAAATTATGTTAATATAAATTTAAACTAATTAGTATAGAAAGGTAATTTGCATAAAGAAGGGAGAAAACAATATGATCAATAATTATAATTACCAATCAAAAGCTAATATTCAATGTCTAACTGGTGATATTGAATATCGTGACCGGCAGAAAGGATTCCTTGAAATTGTTTCTATGTTTGAAAAAGAAAACATACGCTGGGGATTAGCATGCTCTATGAATTTATTTATAAGAGGCATTGTCGATGAATTTCATGACGTAGATTTGCTTGTTGAAAGTAAAGACATTCCTAAAATAAGGAAAATTATGGAGAAAATAGGAGGGGTACTAGTAGCAACTGGTGGAAATGGTTATTGCGAATCTAATGAATATATGAATTTTCAATTAGGGAGAATTGATGTTGATATAATCTCTGGATTTAGAGTAGTAACTTTTGGGACTCAATTTTTATATGAGTTTAGTTCAGATGAAATTGAGAACACTAAAATTGGTAGTTTTAAGATCCCCTTAATATCGATGGAAGCTCTTTATATCCTTTATTCTATGATGGAAGGATGGCAACCTAGAAGGAGATACAAGAGGAGGCTTATAGAAGAATATTTATTACAAGAAGAATTAGTCTTTCCTCATATTTTAGAAAAAGCTATAAATGATGAAGCTCTTCCTGTGTGGATTAAAGAAAACATAGAAGGAATACTTTCTTCTAAATAGTCATGAATCTTATTAGAGAAGCAAAAAAGAAATTAATCTTAAAACAGATTAATTTCTTTTTTTATCACAGTACCTCACTAGTAGGAATATAACTCTCATCAGGAGGATACACATATTCCTCATTAGGCTTATCAACTATTTTTAATTCACTAACTTCAATAATGGGCATATCACCATGATAATCTCCCTTAGTAATTTTACCAGTTATTTCAACCCAAGTGCCATCTTTAAAATCTTTAGCATTTCCATAATTACAAAGAAATCCTACAACAACATACTGTCTATTAGAAGAAATAATCATATCTCTAGCCAAAACAAATTGAGTATCTTTCAAATCAGAAACCCTATAAACATAACCAACAAAATTAATTTTTTTATCAATATATGTATCGATATTATCATGAACAGATTTTAGCACATTAGTATAATTTTTAGTTGCTATTTTAAAAGCATCTTTTTGAGGAATACATGAAGAAATTTCCCTAGCCGTACTAGCACCATTAAATACCTTAAAACTAACAAAAATCATTATAAAAATAATAAGAATAACTATAAAAGTAAAGAAATACTTAAAAATTTTACTTCCATTAACTTTAAAATTATATATAAACATAAATAACTCCTTTTTATTAAATAAATTTAGTAAAATCTATGCAGAAAAAACAATTTTATGAAAGGAAAATTATAAAGTCATCTTTATCAAGTTTTTGAAGTAAAACTCTTGATAAAATAATAATTTAGTGGTATAGTTACAAGGAAAAATATAAACTTAGGAGGAATAGATACAAAATGGGACTATTTAAAACATACAGTGAAAAAGAAGTAAAAAGAATAAAACCAATAATAAAGAAAATAAATGACATGGAAGAAGAGATTTCCAAGTTAACAGACCATGAATTAAGACAAAAAACAGATTATTTCAAAAAACAATTAGCAGATGGTAAAACTTTAGATGATATATTACCAGAAGCATTTGCAGTTGTTAGAGAAGCTTCAAAAAGAGTTTTAGGAATGAGACATTTTGATGTTCAATTAATAGGTGGTATTATTCTACACCAAGGTAGAATTGCCGAAATGAAAACTGGAGAAGGAAAAACATTAGTTGCAACATTACCAGTATATTTAAATGCTCTAGAAGGCAAAGGAGTTCATGTTATTACTGTCAACGACTATCTAGCAAAAAGAGATAGTGAATGGATGGGAAAATTATATAAATTTTTAGGGCTATCTGTTGGTTTAGTAATAGCAGGAATGGAGCCAAAAGCTAAACAAGAAGCATATGCAGCAGATGTTACATATGGTACAAATAATGAATTTGGATTTGACTATTTAAGAGATAATATGGTTATATATAAAGACCAATTAGTCCAAAGAGGATTACATTATGCAATTGTCGATGAAATCGATAGTATTTTAATAGATGAAGCAAGAACACCACTTATTATTTCAGGTAGAGCAAATCAATCATCAGACTTATATAAAAAAGCTGACAACTTCGTATCAAAATTAACTCCAAAAGTTATAGTTGAAGAAGATGTAAAAGATTTTGAACAAGCAGAAGATAATGAAAATTATGATTATATAGTAGACTTAAAAGCCAAATCTGCTTCACTTACATTAAAAGGTATTAAAAAAGCAGAACAAGCATTTAACTTAGAAAATTTCAATGACTTAGAAAACTCAACATTAGTACATCATGTAAATCAAGCTTTAAGAGCTCATGGAGTAATGAAAAAAGATATTGATTACATTGTAAAAGATGGAGAAGTATTAATTGTTGACGAATTTACTGGTCGTATCATGTATGGAAGAAGATATAACAATGGTCTACATCAGGCTATCGAAGCAAAAGAACATGTAAAAATAGCAGATGAATCAAAAACTTTAGCTACAATTACATTCCAAAACTACTTCAGAATGTATGACAAATTATCAGGTATGACAGGTACTGCAATGACAGAAGAAGCTGAGTTTGAAGAAATATATAACTTAGATGTTGTAGCAATTCCAACAAATAAACCAATGGTTCGTAAAGATGAAAATGATGTAATATATAAAAATGAAAAAGCTAAATTTAATGCAATTGTAAATAGTATTAAAGAAAGCCATAAAAAAGGTCAACCAGTTTTAGTAGGTACTGTTTCAATAGAAAAATCTGAGAAATTAAGTAGTTTATTAAGAAAAGAAGGAATAAAACACGAAGTTTTAAATGCTAAATATCATGAAAAAGAAGCTGAAATAATAGCACAAGCTGGTAAATTTGGAGCAGTTACAATAGCAACAAATATGGCAGGTCGTGGTACTGACATTATTTTAGGTGGAAACAGTGAATTTCTAGCAAAAGAAGAAATGAGAAAGAAAAAAGTATCTCATGAAATCATAGAAGAAGCAAACACATATTATGAAACAGATGACCAAGAAATATTAAAAGCAAGAGAAGATTTCAAAGAATTAGTAAACAAATATGATGAAAAAATAAAAGAAGAAAAAGAAAAAGTTATTGAAGCAGGAGGTCTTAAAATAATTGGTACAGAAAGACATGAATCAAGAAGAATTGACAACCAATTAAGAGGACGTTCTGGACGTCAAGGAGATGTGGGAGAATCTAAATTCTATATTGGATTAGATGATGACTTAATGAAAATCTTTGGAGGAGATACAATAACAAAAGTATATAATACAATTGGGGCAGATGAAAATATGCCAATAGATTCAAAAATTATATCAAAGGCAGTAGAAAATGCTCAAAAGAAAGTAGAAGGAAGAAACTTCAGTATTCGTAAAAATGTATTAAAATATGATGATGTAATGAATGCACAAAGAGAAATTATATATGCACAAAGAAGACAAGTATTAGATGGAGAAAACATACATGAAAGTATAGCAAATATGATACAAGCAGTTGCAGAAGCAATGGTAAATATGTATGTTGAAGACGAAGAAGGAAATGTAAATGTTGAAGCATTAAATCAAGATATATTAAATACTTTTGGAATTGAAATGTTAGATACTATTAAGGAAAACTCAAAAGATTCAAGTAAAATTTTAGAAGGATTACAAGGAAAAGCAGAAGAAAAATATAAAGTCAAAGAAGAAGAAATTGGTTCTGACGAAATGAGAGAACTTGAAAGAATAGTAATGCTTAAAGTAGTTGACGAAAAATGGATGAACCATATTGATAATATGGATGAATTAAAAAATGGTATCGGACTTCGTGCATATGGACAACAAGATCCAGTAGTAAAATACAGAATTGAAGGTATGGATATGTTTGAAGAAATGATATCAGACATTAAAGTTGACGTTACAAAAATTCTTATGAATATTAGACAACAAACAGAAAATAAAAGACAAGAAACTGTAAAAATTACAGGTGCAGCATTAGAGGCAATTCATAGTGTGGATGGTGGTTCAAAAATAGGAACGGATGTTGATAGAACTATAAGAAATGAAGGACCAAAGGTTGGAAGAAATGACCCATGTCCTTGTGGAAGTGGGAAGAAATACAAAAATTGTTGTGGAAAGAATGCATAATATAAATGCAAAAGTAATAATGCTTCAACTTGTGCTGAAGAATTATTGTGAAATTATTAGAACGGTACAATCAGATAAGTTGTACCGTTTTAAAGTTAGTTTTAAAAATTTTACAATTTTTCTAAAAAAGAGTTTTTTTATGTAAAAGAGATTTTATAAAAGTTCCATTTAACTTAGGTGTATCTTTATTAGGAATCTTATCAATATCATCATCTAGCATAAAAAAGTCAACTTCTCCATTGTTTAGTTCATTTGGAAGCCAAGTCACTCTGAAAACAGCAATTTTTCTGCCGAAGTCGTCTAATATGAAGTAATATCCTTCGCCATCAGTATAGTCTGAAACACTCCAACCATATGGGAGAACAACTTTTTGTTTTATAGGACTAGTATTTGTTTCTATTATGCATATACCTCTTTTTTCAGCTAATCTTAAAATGTGTTCTACAACTTTTTTACCACCCCAAAGTTTTCCTGGAAAGACAATTTCTAATCTACCATCTTTTCTAGGATGAATACAAGAGTTAGCGATTTGATCAATATAATTTTTTTCTTTACTTTCTAAATCTCTTAGACATTTCATAATTATACCTGCCACAGGTCTAAATTCCTGTTCTGTAATTATAACATCATAATCTACAAATTTTTCTAAGAGCATTGGCCACAAGCCATTAGTATGTAAAACAAAACTATATTGATTACACAATATTTGATGAGAAATTTGGTAATCAACAATAATTTGCTTCCATTCAATTTTAGCAAAAACTTTTTCTGCTAAAAGATTTGCATCATTTGTTAAATACCGTTGTCTTTTTGCAGCATCATTAGTATGTCTTAGAACTTCGGTCATGAGTTTCATTCCACCAAAATCTTTAACTGAATTGTAGTTTAATGGTGTATAGTAATTTCCAAAACAATCAGTGGTTATTTTGAATTTAGAATGATTAGTAGGTTGCTTAATTAATTGTAAAAAATTTTTCATAGTGTAATCCTCCTTAAATTATCTTGGAGGGTTGAAACCTCCAAGAATATATACTTTTTGGTTTCAAAAACATTATATAATCTATTATACCACAACTTTATGTAAAATGCAAAAATAGAAAAAAGGAAGTATGAATAACTTATAACATAATCACCCTATGATATAATAGTGATATAAGAATGATAAAGGAAAGTTTATAAATATTGTAAAATTTATTATTAATAGTTAGGATAAAAATGGATTGCAAGTTTACTATTAAAATAGTTAATGAAAAATCAAGAGAAATAGAAGAACAGATCATAAAATTAAAGAATACACAAACTTTACTTGAAAACAAGAAAAAACAATTATTGCTTAGTGAAGAAAAAGAAAGTATGACTATTCAAATTACTCGATGTGAAGAAGAGGAATTTTTAATTGCACCTTTTTCATTTAAAGATGGAGATATGCAAAAATTATTTACATATATAAAAGAAATATGGGGAATAGAACAATGTAGGACAGGTGTAGGAAGTTATATTGCTTTAGAAAATGTAAAAAATAAAAAATTTGAAGAATATGATGGATTATTTATTCCAAATCTAGATAACAAAGAAAATAAAAATGTTTTTATAAAGCCAGAAGGGAAATATTTATGTGGATATATAAAAGGTAATTGGAACAACTTGCCAGTAATGTATGAAAAAATGCTAAAATATGCTAAAGAGCATAAATTAGAATTAGTAGGATATGCATATGAAAGAGGCTTAAATGATTTAGCAATTAGTGATGAAAATGAATATATTACACAAATTTTAATAAAAATTAAAGAATAGCTATTGACTTTACACTTACTGCACACTTTATACTAATAGTAGAAAAGGAGTGTATAATATGAAAGAAGAAATAATTTTTAGAGAATTTAAGAAGGAAGATTCAAAGATTATTGAAGAAATTATTATAGAGGCCTGGCACTACAATGATCTTTGTTCTTCTAAAATAGCGCGTAAAATGGCAAAAGTGTTTTTAAGTAGTTGTTTAACAAACCAAACTTATACCCAAGTAGCATTACTAAATAATCAACCCATAGGAATCATAATGGCAAAGAATTCTAAAATTCATAGATGTCCTTTCAAATATCGAATTAAACAAATAAGAGATATTATATCATTATATTTATCTACAGAAGGAAGGCAAACATCAAAAATTTTTTCAAGTGTGAATTCAATAGATGAAGAACTTTTAAATGAATGTACAAAAAAATATGAAGGTGAAGTTGCTTTTTTTGCAATATCTAGCAAAGCTCGAGGAAAAGGAATAGGAAAAAGAATGTTTTCAAATATGTTAGAATATATGAAATCACAAAATATTAAAGACTTTTACTTATATACAGACACATCTTGCAACTATGGTTTTTATGAACATCAAGGAATGATAAAAAGGAAAGAAAAGTCTAAAACTTTTTTTATACAAGGTAAAGAAGCAAAAATGACATTTTTTATATATGATTATTGTATTAACTAATTTGTTTTGTTGTGAGTTTCATAATCTACAAATTTCATAGTAGTTTCTATATAATAAAAAAATAAATTCTAGAAAAAAGCTAGAATTTATTTTTTTAATTATAATGATAGAAATGTCGAGTTATTGGATAATGTTTTTCTAAATTAGCATCTATCAATATTGTTAAAGAAGTTAGAATATGTTATAATACAAAAAATCAAAAAAATTAGATACATATTTTTAAATTAATAAAAATAAACTTAGGAGAGTGATAAAATGTTAGAACTAGAAGAAAATTCAAAATTAGTTCAAGAATTAAATCAAAAATTAAAAGATTTGGGTGAGTCACTTTGACATAAATAATAAAGAACAAAAACTAAAAGAATTAGAAAATAAAACACTAGAACCAAATTTCTGGAATGATGCTAAAAACTCAACACAAGTTTTATCAGAAATAAAAAAAATAAAAGGAAAATGTATAAAATATAGAAATATAGAAACAGAACTAAAAAATATAGAAGAATTAACAGAACTAGTAAATTTAGAACCAGACGAAGAAATTGCAAAAGATATATTAAAAAGTACCAAAAAAATTGCGACTGAAATGGAACGATTAGAAATTGACACATTGTTGTCAGGAAAATATGACAATAACAATGCAATTATAACAATACACCCAGGAGCAGGAGGAACTGAATCACAAGACTGGGCAGAAATGTTGTATAGAATGTATGTAAGATGGGCAAATAAAAATAATTACGAAATAAAAGAACTAGATTTCCTAGAGGGAGAAGAAGCAGGAATAAAAAGTGTTACTTTTGAAGTTAATGGAGAAAATGCATATGGTTATCTAAAAGGAGAAATGGGAGTACATAGATTAGTAAGAATATCACCTTTTGATAGTGGAGGAAGAAGACATACTTCATTTGCATCACTAGAAGTTTTACCAGAAATAACAGATGATATAGAAATAGATATAAACCAAGATGATTTAAGAATAGACACATATAGAGCTTCAGGAGCAGGTGGACAACATATAAATAAAACCTCTTCTGCAGTAAGAATTACACATATCCCGACTAATATAGTTGTAGCATGTCAATCAGAACGTTCACAAATCCAAAATAGAGAAACAGCTATGAGAATGTTAAAATCAAAACTTTTAGACTTAAAGGAAAAAGAACAAAAAGATAAAATAGAAGATTTAAAAGGAGAGCAAAGAGACATAGCTTGGGGAAGCCAAATTCGTTCATATGTCTTTTGCCCATATACAATGGTAAAAGATCATAGAACAAATTATGAAGTAGGAAATGTAGAAAGTGTTATGGATGGTAATATTGATGGATTTATTGAAAGCTATTTAAAAAGTCAAATATAAATTAATATTTAAAAAATTTTATAAGTCATACAAAATTCACACAAACTTCATAATTTAAATTTAAAATAATTATAAGGAGAGGTGAAAAAAATGAAAACAGAATTAAAAGAAATAATATTAATGGGACTAGGAGCTTTATCATTAACAGATGAAAAAGCAGAAGAATTAAAACAAAAATTATTAAAAAAAGGAGAAAAACTATACAATGAAGGTTTAGTAAAAAATGAAGAGTTAAAAAGAAATATACAAGAAAAAATAAAAGAAAATACTAATATTCAAGTGACTCCCGTATCAAAAGAAATTATTGTCGAGTACATAAATTCTATTGACGATAAAGAAAAAGAAGAGATAATTACATTGCTAAATCAAGACGAAAAAAATAATGAAGAAGAGAGCGAAAAGACCAATAAAAGCAAAGAAGAAAAAAATAATGAAAACAAATAAAAATAAAATATAAAGGTCGATAAAGATGGATAAGAGAACAAGATTTAAAGAAATAATTTCAATCTTAAAAAAGAATAATATTACATCTGGACTTACACCAGAAAAATTATGTTCAATAATAACAGAACTTGGCCCTACATTTATAAAAATAGGTCAAATCATGTCTAGTAGGTATGATATTTTTCCTAAAGAGTATTGTGATGCATTATCACAATTAAGGGCAAATGTTATACCAATGGAATATAGTGAAGTTATTGAAATTTTAAAAGAACAATATATAGATTTAGATGAAACATTTTTAAGTATAGAAAAAACAAGTATTGGTTCAGCATCAATCGCTCAAGTTCATAAAGCAAAATTAAAAAATGGTGAAAATGTAGCTATAAAAGTACAAAGAAAAAATGTTTATGAAACAATGACAGTAGATGTTCAAATTATCAAAAAGATAATCAAACTTTTGCATATCAATTCTATAGTGAAATTAATTGATCTAAATAGTATAATAGATGAAATGTATAATGTAGCTAAAGAAGAAATGAACTTTGAAATTGAAGCTAAACATTTAGAAGAATTTAAAGAAAACAATAAAGATATTAATTATGTATATGTTCCAAAAATATATACAAATTTAGTAACTAAAAAAGTACTAGTTATGGAATATATAGATGGATTTAATTTAACAAATAAAAAAATATTAGAAGAAAATGGATATGATTTAGAAGAAATTGGACTAAAATTATCAAATAATTACATAAAACAAGCTTTAGAAGATGGATTTTTTCACGCTGACCCACATCCAGATAATATTTGCATAAGAGATGGAAGAATTGTATTTTTAGACTTAGGAATGATGGGAAGAATTAGCAATAAAAATAAAAGTTTATTAAAAAAAGCAGCTAAGGCAATTGTTGAAAATAATGTTTCAGAACTTGAACATATATTATTATGTATTTCAACAACAACTGAATCAGTAAATCATACAAAGCTTAGAGAAGAAATTCAATCTGCATTAGACAAATATGTTAATGAAGACATAACGAATATTAATATTATAGAATTTACAAGTTATATTAGCAAAATTTTAAGAGAAAATAAGATATCACTTGATAAAAATATCGCTCTTTTAATGCGTGGGATTTGTGTAATGGAGGGAACTTTAGAAAGAATTAGTCCAAATCTTAATTTACTATTAGTATTAAGTAATAATATTAAAGAAGAATCATTAAGAGAACTCTTCTCAAAAGATGCATTAGTAACTAGAGGAAAAAGTCTTATGGCAACTGCTAATAGTATAAATGAACTTCCTAATGAACTACTTAATTTTATTAGAGATATAAATCGTGGCGAAACAAAATTTGATATTGAGATGGCAAATTCAGACAAGCAAGTTAATAAATTGGAAAAAATGCTTCATCAATTAATTATTGGCTTGTTAGATGCTGCGGTTTTACTAGGTGCTAGCATTGTTAATAATCAAGCATTAAGATGGATATATATTGCTTTAGCAGTAATTTTTACAATTTGGTTATTAATTAATATGTTAAAAGATCATTTTCATAATGGATATTAAAAATTGACAATAAAAAAATTTTCGAATATAATACAAGAGAGCTAAATTTAATTAAGTTAAGCTCTCTATATTAGTTTAAAAAGAAGGTGCTCAAAATGAATGACACAATAGTATTAAAATTTGGAGGAAGCTCAGTTGCAAATAACGAAAGACTGAAAATAGTTGCAGAAAAAATTATAAATCTGCACAACAAAAAAAATAAGATAGTTGTAATACTATCAGCACAAGGAAAAACAACAGACAAATTAATTGAAGAAGCTCGGAGAATTATCGAGCAATGTTCAAAAAAGAGAAATGGATGCATTAATAAGTTGCCGGAGAACAAATGTCAGCAGCAAAATTAAGTATCTTATTAAATAGTATGGGCTATAATGCTATATCTTTAACTGGTTGGCAAGCAGGAATATATACTAATAATACGAATCAAAATGCCATTATAAAAAATATTAATACAGAAAGAATAAGAAAAGAATTAGAAAATGAAAACATAGTTATAATTACAGGATTTCAAGGTATAAACGAAAACATGGATATAACTACATTTGGAAGAGGAGGTTCAGATACAACTGCAGTAGCAGTAGCGGCAGCTTTAGATGCTAAAAATTGCTATATATTTTCAGATGTAGATGGAGTATATTCAACAGATCCAAATGTTATTAGAGAAGCAAAAAAGTTATCAGCATTATCATATGATGAAATGCTAGAAATCTCTAGTGAAGGAGCTAAGGTATTACACAATAGATGTGTAGAAATAGGAGAAAAATTTAAAATTCCAATTATAACAAAATCTACTTTTAATAATAAACCTGGAACAGTGATTTCAGATATAATAGAAGAAGATACAATAAAAAGCGTAGTAAAAAAAGATATTTCAAGAATTTCAATTATAGGGAATGGAATAGTAAGAAATACTAAAGCAATAAAAAAAGTAATAGAAATAATAGAAGAAAATAAACTTGATATGTTAGAATTTAATGTTTCTGAAAGTAAAATTTCTATTGATTTTAAAAATGTGGTAAATAACAATATTTTAGAGGAAATTCATTCTATAATTTAATAAAAAATCCAAGTAATAATTAAAATTACTTGGATTTTTAAATTGACATAAATGATAAATCATGATAAAATTTAAATGACAAAAAGTAATATAGATACATTAAATAATGTTTTGTTTAATGAAAGGAGATTGTTTATGGGAACACGGACAAAATTTTATTGTGACATTATGGCTTTAAACCCAGAAGTAACAGGATCTTGTATCCTAGTGATAGTTAAATATCCTAATGGTACAAAAACTAAATTTTTAGTGGATTGTGGATTATTTCAAGAGTCTAAATATGACGAATGTAATGAGAAATTACCAGTTATCCCTGAAGAAGTTTCGTTTACACTGATAACACATAATCATGTGGATCATACAGGAAGATTGCCGTTGTTAACCAAAATGGGCTACAACAACCCAATTTATATGACAACTGGAACTGAAAAATTTATAAGTGCTGCTCTCTATGATAGTTGCAAAGTCTTAACAGATGTAGCAAAGCGGAATAATAAAAAAGCTTTATACTCAAGCGAAGATGTCTATAATACATTAAATTTAATAAAAGATATAGAATGCTATAAAAAATTTAAAATTGATGAGCATATAAGTGCTACATTTATTACCAATGGTCACTTAATTGGGGCAGCATGCATATTGCTTCAAATTCATTATCCTGGGTATAAAAATATAAACTTATTATTTACAGGAGATTATAACAGTAAAAATATGTTTTTTAAAGTTCCAAAGATTCCAAAACATATAAGAAATTTAGATATATCAATTATCACGGAATCAACATATGGAGATATGGAATCCAATGAAATTATTTCTAATTTCAAAAATAATGTGATTAATGCGGTAAAGAATGAAAAAACAGTAGTTATTCCTGTTTTCTCATTAGGTAGAGCTCAGGAAATTATGAGTGAATTGTCTAAATGGCAAAAACTTGAAATTTTAAATAAAAAAATTCCAATTTATTTAGATGGTAAGTTAGCTATTAAATATACAGGAATCTATTTAAAAAAAGAGCTTAATCTATATGAGGAAATGAAAGAGTTTTTACCTAGTAATTTACAATATGTAAATGAAAATTCAAGAAAGGACCTATTAAAGAATAAGAAGTGTAAAATAATATTAACAACTTCAGGTATGGGAACATATGGTCCTGCTCAAGTATATATTCCAGAGTATATTCAAAGACAAAATGCATTAATTCATTTTACTGGATATGTAGCAGAAGGAACGTTAGGAGAAAAATTGAAATCAGCTAAAGATGGAGAGATAGTACAAGTAGGAGGAATGATGGCAATAAAAAAAGCAGATGTTCAATATACTACAGAATATTCTGCACATGCCAAAGCAAATGAACTTATTGATTTTTTGAATCTTTTTCCAAATAAAAAAATGATTTTAATTACTCATGGTGAAAAGGAAATAAAAAATATCTTTGCAGAGAGAGTATTAAAAGAAACTGACTGCAAAAAAATAGGAATACTTGGAAATGAATATTTTTTCAGGCTAGATGCATATGGTTTAGTTAAATCATTAGGAACAAAATTCGAGTAAGCAAAAAAACTAGAAAGATAAATGTCTTTCTAGTTTTTTGCTTATACAATAAAAAATTGACAAGCATATAATAATATGATACTATCTCGCATATACATTAAATATGTATGAAGTAGTAAAGTAATAAAAGAATAAAAAGGAGAGATGAATATGGAAAGACAAACAAAAAGACGGTTTGTTGCAACAGGAGATTTAGTTGCTGATTGTTATTATCAAGTTGATGATGGTAGAAAGAAATTGTTAAAAGTAGATGGAGGAGCATCAAGATTTAATGTCATAGCAAATTTAGCTGCACGGGGATGTAATACAAAAGTAATCTCTGCTTGTGGCTCAGATATGGTAGGAGAAATTGTTTTAAATCATATGAAAAATATAGGGGTAGATGTAAAAGATGTTATTAGACATGATAAAGATACCCGAAAATATCATATTCTTCCAACACCATATGGAACTCATATATGTCAAAAGACTTGTCCGATATGCTACAATGAAACTTGGTATGAAGAACCACTTACTGATTTTTCATATTGTATTGGTAAAATACGAAAGAGAGATATCTTGATTCTTGACGGTATTAGTCTAGAAAGTGCAGAACTAATTTTGCATACAACTAACAATAAAGTATTGGATTTGGGAAGAATTAAAAGATTAATATCTCTTACAGAAAAGCAAATTGAATACTTCTTAAAAGCAAGATTTGAAATTTTACAATTAAATGAGCTTGTCGAGAAACATTTATTAGCAAGATTTGGAATAGATTCTATTATTGAATTATATGAAATTTTGAAGCCTAATTTGTTAATAGTAACAAGAGGAAAATCAGGAACAGATTTTGTATATCAACATCAAATCTATTCTAAAGTTTTAAAAGAACCAGCCATTGAACTTGATGACACAGGAGCAGGAGATGCATTTCTTTCTGTAGTTATTCAAGAATATTACAATAATAACAAAAAAGTAGATCAACAGTTTATAGATGAAACTTTTGAAAAAGCTGTCAAAGTAACATCAAAAGTTGTTTCTTATCTAGGAGCTAGAGGTCACTTATATCCAGGTTATTATCCAGAAAATACATGCAATTGCATGTGTAAAAAGTAGAAAAAAGACACACTAAAAAATGTAGTAACACATATTTTTAGTGTGTCTTTTTTGTTATATTTTTATTATTAAAAAATTGAAAGGAGATAAAAATATATATGAATAATAAACAAGAAGAGAATATTAAAAAAATTAAAGAAGAATTAGAAAAAGAGGAAATAAAAAATATATATCTTACATTTGTAGATTTTACTGGTAATATTCTATTTAAAAGTGTAGGAATTAAAGAATTAATAAGAAATACACATGTTTCTTGGTTTGATGGAATAAGCATAAATGGAAATCTGATATCAGAATTTAAAAATATAAAAAACAGTGAATGGATGGTATTATTACCAGATAGCAATAGTTTTTATAAAATACCATTTATAAAAGACAAAAATCAAAAATCTGTAATAATATTATGTGATATAAAAAAACATCCATATGATACAAGAAATCTATTAAAAAATGTAGTAGATGAATATTTAAAAATAGGAATAACTCCAATTGTAGGACCTGAATTAATATATTCTATGGAGTTTGAGGAAAGCCAGAATAAATTTATAGATAAAGAAAATTATTATTCTTCTTTACCAGTAAGCAAACGAACACAATTTAATAATAATTTAGTTAATAACATTTTAGAATCAAATATCGATATAGAATATTATATGCCATATGGAAAAAATCATAATAGAATCGATTTAGTTCCAGATGTAGCAAATATAAGTGCAGATAAATTATTTATTTGTAAATGGTTTGCAGAAAATTTAGCATATTTAGAAAATACAAGAATAGATTTTAGTAATATAGAAGAAAATGAAATTTCAAGTTGTCCAATGCATTTTAGTTTATGGAAAGGAAATAGGGAGCAAAACTTATTTTTTGATGAAAAAGATGAATTCGAGTTAAGTATTTTGGGGAAGAAATTTATAAATGGAATTATATATCATAATAAGTTTATAAAAGCTGTAATAAAATCTTCTACAAATTATCCATTAAAAGAACATATTATTAAATATTCTACTATTAGAGACAATTCGTTAATTTCAGTTCCACTATATTTCAAAGAAAAGCAAAAAAAGGATAGAATAGGGTGGAGTAAAAGATGTATATATAATGGAATAAATGCTGATTGTAATTACTATTTAGTTATAGCATGTATACTATATGCTGGATTATTTGGGATTACTACTGAAAAAAACATTGAAAAATTAGCTAAAAGTGATAATTATTCAAAAAAAGAATTGATAGAAGAAGTTAAAGCGAACAAACATTTTAAAGGATTATTAAATGAAGAATTAATAAATAAAATAATTCAAAAATTAGAAGATTCTAGTGAAATATAACAAGAGGGAGTTTATAAATATTAACTTTATATAGATACAATTTAATAAATACAAAGGAGAGAGAAGTATGAATAAAGAATTTTGCCTTTTTCAAGTAGATGAAAAAAGAGTTATTTGGGAAGTTACAAAATATTGTAATTATAAATGCAAACATTGTTGTGCTTCTGCAAGTAAAATTGATACAAAAGATGAATTAAATACTGAAAGAGCTTTAGAGTTGTTAGATGAATTAAGAGACTATGGAGTTAAAGAAATATATTTTTCAGGTGGAGAACCTTTTTCTAGAAAGGATATTATTACTATCTTAGAAAAGGCAAAAGCCAACAATATTAAATGTAATATTTCAACAAATGGTTCATATTTAACTGAAGAAATTGTAAAAAAATTAGCAAGTTTAAATTTAAATAAAGTACATATTAGTTTAGATAGTGATAATGAAAAAGATTTTAATGAGTTTAGAGGCGGAGAGTATTTTGGACCTACAATAAATGCTATAAAATTATTAAAAAAGCATAATATCTATGTTAGAGTTGGAACTGTTATATGGCAAAAGAATATAAATAAATTAGAAAGAATGATAAAATTTTTAATTTCTTTAGATGTAGATGAAGTAGTTTTTAATTGGTTAATAAAAGTTGGAAGATTAGTAGAGAATAATGATGTATGTGTTGATATAAAACATTTTGACAAAACGGTTTTAAAAATAAAAGAATATGAAGAAAAATATAAAGATAACATAAAAGTATCTATGCATAGAAAAGAAAAATTTTGTAATAGTAAAAGTATATGCCCTGCTGGTGAAAACTTTTTCTATATATCACCAAATGGTTATGTTTCTCCTTGTTCATGGATTAAAAAGATGGATAGTAATTACACAAGTAGAAAATGCCTAAAAGATACTGATTTTAAAGACGTTATAAAAGAAGATACTATTCAACATTTTAATAAGATGAAAAAAGCAAGATATGATATATATAAAACAGGGTGTCCTGCAATTTGTAAAGAAAGAAATAAAACATATTTTTCAAAAGACCCTTTATTAAAGGAGGAAAACATATGAAGATATTGAATTCATGTCCATTTAATTTAAGTGATGAAAAAACAAGAATACTATGGGAAATTACTCCTAGATGTAATATGAATTGCAAACATTGTTTGTTTTATCAAAATACTAAAAGAGGTATAACTAAAGAATTATCAACAGAAGAGGTTTATAAAATTATTGATAATGTTTCAAAAGATAAAGATGTATCAGCTATTTGGATTTCAGGTGGAGAACCACTATTAAGAAAAGATATAGTAGAGGTTTGTAAATATATTTCATCTAAAGGGATAGTTCCTTCGTTAAGTACAAATGGTATATTGCTTGATGAAGACTTAATAGATAAATTATATTCTTCAGGAGTTAATTATATTCATTTAAGTTTAGATGGTGCAAAAGCTCATACTCATGATTCTTTAAGAGGAGTTTCTGGTTCTTATGACAAACTTATTAAGGTTATGGACTTATTGAAAGATTCTACTATAAATACAGGAGCAAGTTTTATGGTTACAGAAGAAAGCGTTGAAGAATTAGAAGAGGTTGTAAAAATTGCAGAAGATAAAAAATTAAGTGTATTAAGTTTCTATTTAGTTGCAGAATTAGGAAGAGGAGCAAAAAATTTTAATGAGGATAAGAGAAGTTTAATTGAAAAGTTATCAAGTAAAATCGAAAAAATTGAAAAAAATAGAGACAAAGAATCGAATTTAAAAATAGAAGTGTTCCGTGCCGATAGACCAGATGGAAATGATAATGTTTTACAAGAATGTAAGGGACATCAGTTTTTAAATATAACATATGATGGTAAATTAGGTCCATGTCCATGGTTGATGAAATCAGAAGAGGGATTTGATGTTGGTTCATTATTAGAAAAGGATTTTATAGAGTTAGAAAATATTTGCAAAAATAAAATGAAGGAAAAGATTAAAGAACGAAAAAACAATATATCTTATTGCAAATCTTGTCCTAATAATGAAGTATGTGGCAAAGGGTGTATGGCATTACAAAATCTTAATAAAGGTAATTTATATAGAATAGACCCTATATGTCCAAGTATTTAGAAAAGAGGTATAGGAACATTTATAGAACAACTGAAAAAATAGGAAATTTTATTTTTAATATATATAGTTATTTTCCATATGAGAATTTATCATTTAACAAGATTCCAGAAAATCAAAAATATGGTAATATTGAGATAAATATACATGTAATAAAATTAGATAATAAAGCTAAAAGATTTATAAAGTATTGTAAGGATAAATACATACAATTTAATCCAATAGATTTACAAATGTTTTATGATAGTTTAAATAAATATCTAAATAAGGGTTATGATTTAAAAAAACATATTAATAAATATTATAGAAGAGGGAATAAAGTTTTTTCAATATTTCCATATACCAATGATAATTTCTATCTATATTATTCATATGGTAATAACAATATATATTTAATAGGAAATGAAGATAATTTAAATAGAATCATTCTAGATTTTTTAACATCTATCTCTGAAATATTACCTTTACACTCTTCAGCAATAGGAATAAAGAAAACAGCATTGTGTATATTAAGTGATAGTGGTTGTGGAAAAACTTCTCTTATGTTAAAATTGTTGGAAAAACATTTCTCATTCATCACTGATGATAGTTTATTTACAATAAATAATAAAGTTTATAGAGTGAACAATATAATAAATGTAAGAAAAAATTTTGCTGAAAATAAAATAATAGATGAATATATTAAGAAAAAAGTAATTCAAAATACTTATCAAGAAAAAGTTCCAATAAATTTAAACTATTTTAAAAATATTATAGGATTTGAGTTAGGTAATTCATATAGTAATAAAAAATATTTGTATATAGCAAAAGAAGATTGTAACTTAAAGGAAAAAGAGTATAATATCATAAAAATTATGAAAGAACCTTTTCCTTCAATAGCACATCAAAGTTACTGGTGCTTTCATTATATAACAAATAATTATTTAATAAGAATTCAAGATATAGTAAAAAATTCAATTAATTATTGGGAAAAAGAATTAAAAGATATAAAATATTTATCTTCAAATGATTTATGGAAAAATAGGGGGGATATTACTGAAAAAATTATTAGTAGCTGATTATGATAATACTTTATATATAGATGAAATAAGTCTTTTAAACAATATAAATAAAATAAAGGAATTTAGAAATTCAGGAAATTATTTTGCTATTGCAACTTCAAGGGGATATACTTCATTGATTAGTGAAATAGAAAAATATAAAATACCATATGATTTTATATGTACAAACAATGGCGCAGTTATTTCTAATAATAATGGAAAAATAATATATAAGAATTTTCTTAATATTGAAGACTTTAATAAAATAGAAAAAATATTAGATAAATATTGTAACATAGAAATAACAAGATACTATTTAAATAGCATAAAAATCCAAAATAAAGAAAGAATTACAGATAATTATGATATTATACCAGAACAAATAATAGGATATAAAATAAAAGGAAATTTAGGGACATTGAAAGTTATAAAGGAAGAACTAAAAACTATATTAAATAATTTTGAAATAACAATAAAAGAAAATAAAAAATTATTTTTGAATTTTAAGGAAAATACTAAGGAAAAAGCAATAAAGCAATTACTTAAAGAAATTACTTCGAGTTACAATTCGTATTCTCTATTATCAGAAGAAATAGTAGTGTATACTGTTGGAGATGATGATGTGGATTTTGTGATGCTTAAAAATTATAACGGATTTAGAATGGAAAATAGTTCAGAGTTATTAATGAAAAATATAAAAAAATCAACAAAATCTGTTGAAGAGTTAATTAAATATATTGAAGATTGAGATGATTTCGGTGATTTCGGGGTCGGAGACGAAAATCATGGATATATAATTCAAAATAAATAAAAATAATTATTTGAAATTTTACCATGATTTTCGTCTCCGACCCCGAAATCACCGAAATCATCTCTTGAAAAGTCACAAATTTATATAAAAATCATTATAGTTAAGTTCTAAAAAAGACAACCACTGAATATATATATTTTAGATAGAAAAATAGGGAGGTAATTGGAGTATGACAATAGATGAAAGAAAAACAACTATAAGTACAAGCGTAATTCAAAATTTAATATTAGAAAATAGAGGAAAACTAAGTATATCAGGAGTATTAGATGTATTAAGTTTTGATGACCAAGTTGTAATGGTCGAAACAGAACTTGGGCTTTTGACAGTGAAGGGAGAAAATTTAAGAATAAATAAATTAAGTATTGATACATCAGAAGTAATGGTAGAAGGAACAATATCTTTATTATCATATAGTAATAAGGAATCAGAAAAAGAAAAAACAAGTTTTATGAGTAAAATATTTAAGTAAGAGATTTCATTATGTATTTTAGTAGATAATATTTAAAGCAAGTTTTACAAACCTTTATATATTATTAATATATAATTATATTAAATTAATTTTGAATTTATAGTTCATCAAAACTTAGTGGAGGCATAATATATGTTAATAAATCAAACCTCATTATTTTTAATATTCACAATTGATGGTGTCCTAATAGGTATTATATTTGATATATTTAGGATTCTACGCAAAACCATAAAAACTTCCGATTTTGTTACATATATAGAAGATTTCTTATTTTGGATAATAACGTCAATCATTTTATTTTATTCTATATTTACATATAACAATGGAGAGCTTCGTTTTTTTATGTTTTTAGCAGTGATTTTAGGCTTTGTATTATATATTTGTACAATAAGTTCTTATTTAATTAAGATAAATGTAAAAATCATAAATGTGATAAAAAGAATCTTTTTGAAATTATTTGAAATAATCTATAAACCTTTAATAAAAACATTTAAGATATTAAAGAAGGTAATATTTAAGCCAATACTATTCGTAATTATAAATATTAGAAAAAATATAAAGAACATCAAAAGTAGCAAAACTACATATGCAATAAAAAATGACAATATTTTAAAAAATACGAATAAAACCACTAAAAAATCCAAGTATAAAATTCCAAAGAAAAAAATATTACAAAAAAAGCAAAAAGATACAATAAATTTGCAAAAAAGTTAAAAAAAGAGAAGGATTTTTATTGTTATTGTAGAATATAATAAATAGAATGAAAAATCAAGGAGAATACTTATGAAGAAGAACAAAATAATTAGAAACATAATTATTTTTATAATTTTAATATATGTAATTTTTACATTAATAAATCAACAAAAAATTTTAAACCAATATAGTGAATCAACTCAAGAATTAGCTCAAAGTGTAGAAGAAGAAAAACAAAATAGAGATGAACTAACTAAGAAAAAAGAAGATGTCAATTCTTTAGAATTTATAGAAGAAATGGCAAGAGAAAAATTAGATATGTATCATCCTAATGAAAAAGTATTTATTGATCAGGGAAAATAATCTTTAGTTTGATATTTTCCCATTTTTTTGCAAATTTTCTTTTCTTTTTTTCCAAAATATGTTATAATGTACCATATTTAAAATCTTAAAAAGTATTCACAAGATTTCCGAAACAAAAATTGAATCAAAAAATAAGGAGGATTTATGCCAAATTTAGAAGAAATGAACTTATTAAATCTAAAAAAGATTGCCAAAGAATGTAATATAAAAAATATATCAAAATTAAAAAAGGAAGAATTAATTGAAGTATTAAAACAAATATCCTTACCAGAGGCTTATTTACAAGAAGAAAGCGAAACTTATGATGAAAGCAATAATTCAAAAAATGAAAACAATGAGAAAGAAGCTATAGAAAAACAATATGATGAAAATGGAAATAGAATAATAGATTATAAATTGACTAATGAAGGTGATGAAATCGTCGAAGGAATACTTGATATATTACCAGATGGTTATGGATTTTTAAGAGGAGAAAACTTTTTATCAAGTGAAAAAGATGTCTATGTTTCAATGGTTCAAGTAAGAAGATTTAATTTAGATACAGGTGATATAATCAAAGGAATATCTCGTTATAGAGAAGGAGAAAAATTTCCATCATTAATATTTGTTGGAGAAGTAAATGGTGAACATCCAGAAAAAGCAATGAAGAGAAAAAGATTTGATGAATTAACACCAATATATCCAAATGAAAAACTAAAACTAGAAACTACATCAAGTGATTATGCTACAAGAATTATAGATTTAATGTGTCCAATAGGAAAAGGCCAAAGAGGAATGATTGTTGCACCACCTAAAGTAGGAAAAACAACATTACTAAAAAAAGTTGCTAACAGTATATCTAAAAACAATCCAGAAGTTGAATTAATAGTTTTATTAATAGATGAAAGACCTGAAGAAGTAACAGATATGAAAAGATCAATAAAAGGTCAAGTAATACATTCAACATTTGATGAATTACCAGAACATCATGTTAAAGTAGCAGAGATGGTATTAGCAAGAGCAAAAAGATTAATAGAACAAGGTAAAGATGTTGTTATATTATTAGATAGTATAACAAGACTTACAAGAGCATATAACTTAGTTATTCCATCTTCGGGAAGAACTCTATCAGGAGGAATTGATCCAGCAGCATTACATAAACCTAAAAAATTCTTTGGTGCAGCTAGAAATATTGAATTTGGAGGAAGTTTAACAATATTAGCAACTGCCTTAATTGACACAGGAAGTAGAATGGATGATGTCATATTCGAAGAATTTAAAGGAACAGGTAATATGGAAGTTCATTTAGATAGAAAATTATCAGAAAGAAGAATATTCCCTGCAATAGATATTAATAAATCAGGAACGAGAAGAGAAGACCTATTATTAACACAACAAGAAAAAGAAACAGTTTTTGCTTTAAGAAAAGCTATGAATAGTATGTCTGTTGCTGAAGTAACAGAAGAAGTTATTAGTGAAATGACAAAGACTAAAAATAATGAAGAATTTGTTGAAAAAATGGATAGTTACTTAAAAAAATTTAAATAATTTATAATAAAACAAAAGATTGGAAGGAGATAAATATGAGTTCAGTAATTAGTCATATATATATGGCTGATAAATTAAAAGATAGATATAAATTAAAAAATGAATTTTTATATGGTGCAATTTTACCTGATATGCTTGCTTCCACAGAGGTATATAACAAAAAAGAAACACACTATTTAAAAAAATTTGAGATAAATGGAAATATAGGAGATTATCCTGATATTGAAAGATATATAAATGAAAACTATAAAGAATTATCAGTAAATCAAATAAAACAAGGATATTTAACACATCTAATAGAAGATCAATTATGGTTTAGTAAATACATACCTAAACTTGCAACGAAAAAAGGAAATGACATAATCCTTTATTCATTAGATAATTCTATTCATTCTGAAAAAGAATTTTCAAAACATATTTATGATGATTATCCAATTATGGATAGATATTTATTGAAAGATAGAAATATAAATATGGAGACTTTAAAAAAAGAATTTTTGATGCTTTCTACAAATAATACAATAACATCTAATATTAATAAAAATTTTAAACTGTTTGATTTACAATGTAATAAATTTAATCTTCTTACAACTGATTTAATTAATGAATATATAGAAGAAGCATTAAGTAAAGTGATATTGATTTTAGATGAATTTTTATATAAAAAATAAATATATAAGAGGTAAATAATTTATGAAATATTTAGTGGTATCTGATATACATGGATCATATTATTATGCAAAAAAATTAGAACAAATAATTATAAAAGAAAATCCTAGCAAAATTATTTTATTGGGAGATCTATATTATCATGGACCAAGAAATTCTTTGACAGATGAATATAATCCAATGGAAGTATCAAAGATATTAAATAAATACAAAGACAATATAATTTGTACAAGAGGAAATTGCGATGCAGAAGTTGATGAAATGATTTCTGAATTTAAGTTTGAAGAGTATATTCAAATTAATATAAATGGCCTAGATTTCTTTTTTAGTCATGGACATATTTATAACATAGATAAAATTCCTCCAATTGGAGATATTATTGTATATGGGCATTTTCATACAGGATATATAAAAGAAAAAGATGGATTAGTTTTTGTAAATCCAGGATCAATATCTTTACCAAAAAATAATACTGCTCATAGCTATTTGATAATTGATGATAATGAATTAATATTAAAAGATATTAATGGGAGAGTTATCGAAAAGAAAATATATAGTCTATAAAAAAGCATAATTTCTTTATGCTTTTTTATTTTAATCTTCATAATAATGTTCTTTTATATTTTCTAATATTCTTTTTTTCAATGTTTCTTTATAATAAGTATTATAAACTGGATATCGCAATAAATCAATTTCTAAGTCTTTAAATAATTTATTAATAAATATATCTCTTTCATTTCTATTTTTCTTTTTATGTGTATTATCATCTAATTCGATACATAGTTTTATTCTACATTTTTTATCTACTAACACAAAATCAATACTTTTTGATGCAATTTTATTAAAATATTTTGTATGTGTAGAATAATCAAGATTATCTTTCATTTTTATTATGTTATATAATGATACTTGGGCAAATAATATATAGTCAAGTTCTTTTGCAATTTCAAGTAATACTCTATAAAAATTCATTTCATTCATTGTAGTAACATATCTTTTAGGCTTATAAAAATTCTTATAATCAATATCATTATTGATAGTATTATTAGTAGTTTTATTATTTTCCTGATTATTTTCTTTTTTATTTAATAGTTTTAAGAATATTAGTAAAAAAATAATTATTATTAAAATTAAATACATTTTCAACCCCCTTTTTAGAATATCATACTTATAATTTTATTTGTGTCGAATGTTGTCGAATCTTTTTATTTGACTTGTTTACATAAATATAGTCTAATTAAAATTAGAAAAGGGGGGGAGTTCATTTGAAAGAATACGGTATATACATTCGTCAATACTCGGGTAAACCATATATGATACATTTTTATAATGATATTGAAATAGCTAAATTTGAACTTTATGATGTGATTTCACTTGAAGAAGAACGAGGGCAACCTTGAAAGAGAAGTTAGCGAATGGAAAGATTATTCTGAAACAAATGAAAAGCAAGAAAAAATTAATTTATTAATTCATTCAAGATTTAATTTATTTATAAAATAATAATATTAATATAGGGGAGTGTTGATACAACATTCTTACATTTATAAATATGTAACATTGCACAAAATCAAAGTGCGATGTTATTTTTTATATACGGAAGGAGGAAAAGATGGCAATATTTAGAATAAATAAAAATAAAAATTATACAGTTATGAGTAACCATCATCTTAGGAATAAAAGCCTTTCATTTAAGGCAAAAGGATTATTATCATATATGTTGAGTTTACCAGATGACTGGGATTATTCAATAGAAGGACTATGCAAAGCTGGAAAAGATGCAAGAAGTTCAGTAAAAACAGCATTAAATGAGCTGAAAGAAAACGGTTATTTAAAAATAGAAAAAATAATGCCTAATAAGTCAATAAATGGACGAATAGACTATGAATACATAATATTTGAAGAACCACAAAATGAAAAAACAAGAGCACGAAAACAACCTCTTGAAAATCTGTCGACAGAAAATCAGCGACAACTAAATACTAAAGAACAAAATACTAAAATAAAGAAAAATATAAAAAAGAAAGAGTTAAATTTTGAACAAAGAGAATATAAAAGCGAAGAATTAGAAAAATTATATAAAAATATATAGATACCGTATGACATTAAAATACTAGCAAATGTATTGAGCTTCTGGAAAGTCCGCACCTAAAGCTTTTAGGTTGCGGCAACTTTCCAAAACATCTCAATAGACATAATTGCTGAAGAAATTAAACAAAGTTTATATAGGTTGTTCAAGGGGGACTATCCCCCTTCCTACGATAGAAAACATTAAATAATTGTAATTCGTTCCTCATAACAATTATTAAATGTATCTAATCGTACACCCCCGCATATCAGAGCAATGTAATAGGGTAAATGGTTAGTAAAGAATGATGTATTTTAGAATTTTTTTGTTAGTTATTTAATTACAATCAAGTTAAAGAAATCTAAAATATAAATAAAAATGTAGTGTAAAGGCGAAAAATACACTACATAAAAAATATGAAATTATGGTTTTAGTCCCTAAATTGGGACAATCGGAGGGTGTTACTAAGAACCCTCCACTCAAAATAAATATAATTTATTTAAAAGCTTAAAATGAATATAGCAAAAAAATATAAAAAAGTAAATAGCAAACAACAAAAAATACAAAAGAAAAAAATACTCTTTAAAGGCGTCAAAATCAAAAATTGACATTTTTATAAGAAAAATAGTATAATTATATAAATATTAAGGAGAAAAGACTAAAAATGGAAAATAACGAATTTAAAAAAGAATATTCGATATTATGCATATACAATAGGGGAAAACCCTTTATATTAGATACTTTTAAGAATATTGAAAGTGCAAAACTAAAACTTTATGATATGATTTCACTTGAAGAAGAAAGAAAAAGAATATATTATGTTGATAATGATTTTTTTGATAATAAATATCAAATTGGATTACAAGGTGCAAAATATTTTTGTATACAAGAAAGAGAAACTACAAAATGGAAAAAATACAATGTTGAGGAAACAAGCAAAAATAAAAATATAGATAATAAAAATAGCAATGTATTAATTTTTAAAAGAATAGTATAAATACTGAAAAAATAGGGGATTGCAGATAATAATGACTAAACAAAATATGTATAACTTTGCACAAAATGAAACTATTATGATTAATAACATTGCACAAAATGAAACTTTTGTGCAATAAGAGATAGGAGCAAAATAATAGAACCCCTTTTAGAGTCCTACCTACAAGTTCTTGTAACTACTAGCCTTAATGGTTTTACTAGCTATTTATTAGCTATCGTTTGACTAACATTATTACTTTATAATTTATTAAATGTACAATTTTACTACTAAAAATCTCTAAACACTAGAATTGCCAGTATTTTACTAAAATATTAGACAACAAACTATATGGTTTAAATACTAAAATGGCTTAAAAGCGATTCTCGTAATCCGTTATTTTAGGCTTTTTCGAGATGTTTTAGTACCTGCAGATATTTATAAAATTTTTATAAAATTGTAGTTACAAAATTATAAATATCTTAAATAAACCTAAAATTTATATTTAGATTAATAATTTAATTAGTTAATAATCTAATTAGCTTAAAATTGATTTTCATAGGTTTAATAATATAATTATTAAATAAACTAATTATAAAAATTCCAAAACCAAACATTAAAAATTTTATAAATAACAAATGTTCGATTTATGAAATTTATATAAATTTAAAATTCAAAAAATTAAAATTATTATTAAAAAAATTTTTATAAATTATTTTATTTGTAATTTTTGTTATTTGTAAAAATTCAATTTATATTTTTTATAACATTGCACAAAATACTTTACTACCTATTCTATTTTATAATTTTAAAAATTTTTAAGGTTATTAAAATTGCATATATCTAAAAATTAAACTATTCCCCCCTACTCTGCTTTATTTATTGGAATAATATAATTTAGTAATTCAATTTCTGGCATTGTATTTGTGAATTTTTGTGATGCTTGTTAACCCATTGTAAGTTTCAATTACAATTTCTTTTAATATTCCTTTATTATCTATATCATCTACTAAATACATACTTTTAGCATTTTCATAAGGTCTTCGTTCTCGCATATTGTATTTTTTATTACTATTAACGATCTTAACAAGTAACCTATTATCATATATTCCACCAAATAAAATATTGTTGTAGTACAATAAATATTCACCCATCATTGCTTTACAAGTTATATTATCTAATAACTCTAATTGTTCTAATATGAAATCCTTATATTCCTTTGTAGTTGCCACTTTAATACCTCCCACACTTGTAAATTGTCTTAATCTTTTCTTTATCTAATTCTCATTAATTTATGAACTAATCCCACAAACCCTCTCCACATAGGAATATTCCATAATTTTTCTTTTAACAATTCTTTTTTATAATTAAGCCCTTTTAAAGAATATGCTCTTCCATAAACCTTTTTTTCATATTCTGTGCATTCCCAAGAATACTCAATCCTATCGTTCATCATATTCATTGTAATTAATTCTTTTGTTAAATTAATATTTTCGCTTAAAGCTTTTCCATTTTTAATTTTTTCATCATTTGGATTTTTATATGTATTTTCAAATATTTTTGTCATTTTATTTATCATATTTTTTGATGTAAATTTATCTAAAATTCTATTTCTACAATTTTCTTTATATTTCTCTAAATTATTTAAAACATTTTCTATTCCTACAACATAATCATTTATTTCGTTTGAATCATAATCCTCTGAATAAATTGTTTTTTCATCTTGCATACATGTAACAACTATTCCGACATCTTCTGTTATAAGCTCTTTTTGTCCACCTACATTTGCTGATATAACAGGTACTCCCATTGATAATGATTCATATGATGTTAAAGCTAGTCCTTCTTTAATAGAACAGTTGATTGTGGCATCACTAAGTGCATAAATTTCTTCTGTTTTTTCTATATTTCCTAAAAATTTTATATTTTCTAGAATTTCCATTTCACTTGCTTTCTTTTTCATTTTTTCAAGTAAATTTCCATTTCCTACAACTAAAACTAAAAAGTCATTTCTTTTTTCTTTTAGTTTTTTAACTATTTCTAATAATAAAATAGGACGTTTTTGTTCTGAAATTCTACAAATATAACTTAAAATGTATCTTTTTTCATTTTGCAATCCGTATTTTTCTAATAATTCATTTTTATTAAATTTACTAGGATTGAACTTTTCTTCATCTACACCGATATATACTGTTTCTATTTCTTCACTATTTCTGCCAAAATGTTCTTTTAATATTCTTTTACTGTTTTCATTACATGTTAATGTTTTATCAATTACTGATTTCATCATTGTTGAGTATCTTGAATATCCACCATTTCTGTTATACCATTCTTCCATATGAATATAATCAATTATTGGAATGTTAGGATTTTTACTTTTTAAGTATGGTAATATGCTATATCCAAATTTACTGTTTGTGTTAAATATTAAATTTATATTATTTTTTTCTATAATATAATTTATAAAGCTAAGCCAGTATTTTTGACTTAAAAATGATGTTAAATCATAAACAGTTGCATTTTCTTCAAATTGTTGTCTTAATACATTTTTATTTGGCTCAGTTGTAAGTATTGTTATTTCAAATTTATTTTTATCTAAATTCGAAACTAGGTCTAATACAAATCTATCAGCGCCTCCTGTTATCATCCAAGGTAGTATCATTAATATATTTATTTTATTATTATCTACACATTTTGGAGTTATAATATCTATTTTATCTGATAATAAGTCATAATTATAATCATATTTTGGATATTGAATAGCATTTACTCTTTTTGTTATTTTAGATGCAGTTCCTTCAATTATTTCTAATGTTCTTTTTTGATTTTTTGAAGCATTTTTTAATTCTCCTGTTTCTTTTCTTCTATACCACATTCCATAAAAACTCATATGAATAGGATATCTATCATGTCCTAATAATTTTAACCAAAAATTCCAATCTTCGTTTACTGCTTTTTCTCTCAATCCATAACCATTTACTCTATTAAAATCACTTTTTCTTACCATAGCTATTGCTAATAATTCATTGACTTTTTTCATTTTTTCTGAATCAAACCATTTGTTCCAAGTATATGTATACGATTCAAATCCTACTGAATCTGAATAAGCCCAAGCAGCCTCTTTATTTGTTTCTAATGTCCAATACGCACATTCCATAAAAGTGGGTTCTAATAAATCGTCTGAATCTATAAACATTAGGTATTTACAAGTTTTACTTGATTTTGTAGCACCATAATCTCTAGTTGCTGCCAAGCCTTCATTGCTTTTATGAAATACCCTTATTCTTTTATCTATTTTAGAAACTTCTTCTAATTTTTTTAAAGATTCTTCATCTTTTGACCCATCATCTATAATTAAAATTTCATAATATGGAAATGTTTGATTTAAAATACAATTAATGCTTTGTTCAATGTATTTTTTATCGTTATAAAATGGAATTATAACAGAAATAATAGGTTCTTTTTCTTCTTCGTATTTTCTATTATTTAATATCTTAATCCCTGGTTCTTTTGAAAAATCAAATTCTTCTTTCATAATTACTCCAATCATTTTTTTTATTTATATTTTTCTTGTCTTATATTTTAATACATAAATTATTAATTTCTGTTATGATTATACAATAAAGAACTGATATTTTCAACTAATTATCAGTCCTTTATATTTTAATTTTTCAAGATGATATAATTTTAATCATTGTTCAAAAAGTTCATTACTAAATCTATAATTACATCTTTTTCTTTTGGATTTGATTCTGCTATTAACAATGTTAAAGCTGTTAAAGTATTATTGTCTATTGTTTGTTTTCCATCTTTATATAATATACCATAAAAGTTCAAAAAGTATATAAATAACGTTGCTGCAATTCTTTTGTTTCCATCTGCAAATACATGATTTTTTACTATTAGATATAAGAAATTTGCTCCTTTTTCTTCAATGCTTTTATAAATATCTTGTCCTGCAAAACTTTGATAAATATTACCTATAATTGATTCTAAACCTTTATCTCTTTCTACTGCAAATAGTGTACTTTCTTCGTTAAATTTTAACTTATTTATAATTTCTATACATTCGCTATATTCAATTTTTCTTTCATCTATATTTCCATCTATTTTCTTTAGCGTTCTATGGTCATAGTCATCAAGTAAATCGAGAGCTTTTGAATAATCTCCTATTACTCTTAAAATTTCTTTTGCATCATTTCCTTCTATTTTTTTATCGACTCTATTTGCTATATCAATTAATTTTATTGTTTTTTCTAAATATTCTAATCTTCTTTGATTTATAGCATAACCCTTTAACATATAATCTTTTAGAATTTTATTTGCCCATTGCCTAAAAATTACACCATTTTTAGATTTAACTCTATACCCAACAGATATTATAACATCTAGATTATATATTTTTGACTTTCTACCACCTGTACTTTTGTCGGAAATTCCGACAGAAGTTTTTTTATCAAGTTCCCCTTCCTTAAAAATATTATTGATATGTTCACTTATCGTTGCGTGTTTCACATCAAATAACGCTTCCATTTGTGCTTGAGTGAGCCATACAGTTTCTTCTTTTAAATTAACCTCCAATTTTACTCCTTGATTTTCAAATAAAATAATTTCATTCTTTTTTTCGTTCATAAGAACACATCCTTTTTTAATAAATTTTAGTTCTTATTACATTTATTACTACTTATTTTTCATCATTTATCTCACGGAACTATTGTTTGTATTCTATACTATATTTATCTACTTGTCAATGTTTTCTGTAATTTTATCCAATATATTACTCTCGGCAAATTCGTTCATTTTTATAATCCCTTTATACCGTTTCTTCAAACAACTTCACAAGTCTTTTTATTATTTTATCATTGTTATACTTTTTGCCCTCAACTTTGCTAAAAATGATTTCTTTATTTTTTATAACTTCTTTTAGCTTAACATATATCCCCTCTTCTGTATTTTCAGCTATCTTAGAATTAGAGTAACCAACTAAAGCTTCTCTTGCAGCAGTATCTGTGATGATTATTGGTTTTGATAAAATTTTAGCTTCTTCTAATACCATGCCATACCCTTCGAATTCTGACAAAAGACAGAATATATCTGCATTTTTAATGTATGGATATGGATTTTCTTTTTTTCCTAATAATATAAAGGTTTCTCTTACATTATTCTCTTTAATCATTTTTTCTAAATTTTCTTTTTCAGGACCATCACCTATAACATAAAATTTATGTTTATATCCTTCATCTATTAGTCTTTTATGAACTTTTATTACTCTGTCAATAGCTTTTTGTTCTACTAATCTTGCTACTGTTAAGAAGTTAATAACTTGATTATCAAAAATATCTTCTAATTCCTCTTCTGCTTCTTTTAAAACTTTATTTGGATTTATATAGTTATAAATTACTCTTTTTTGTAGTGGTTGTAAATTTCTATCTCGTATATCTTTATATTTTTCTACAAACTTATCTCTATTATCCTTACTTACAAATATTAATGTTCTATATTTTTCATATATTTTTTTATCAATAGCCATTTTTAATTTTGCTTTAAATCCTTTACCATAAACTTTTGAAATATCATTGTGTATCCATGCTATCTTTCTAGTGTTTTTGTTTTTAACACTAAATAATCTAGTGATAGGACCTTCTAAAAAAGCTATTTCTATGTCATAATCTCTTTTAATATATTTTTTATAGTAATATTTCTTGAAAAATAATATCTTTAAAGCAGTTATCTTTTTCTTTAAATTGCTTACTTCATTAAACTGAAAATCAAATATTGTTTTTAATTTGACATTACTATTTAGTTTCTTTTCAAATTCTCCTTTAGCATATATTGTAAGGATTGTAATATCGTAATTTTCACTTAACTTATTTGCTAAATCTACTAAAACTTTTTCAGCTCCACCCAATGTAAGACTTGTTATACCAAATATTATTTTTTTCATATTTCTTCCTTCTTTACCTCTTCTACTTTATTTAATAATAATACACAAATAACAATGATTATACTATCAGTTGACATATTGAAAAATACATATCCAGAAAATACTGATAATGCAAATGATAGGCCTAATCCTAATAAGTACATGATATATTGTTCATCAATGATTTTATATCTTTTTATAGCCCAATATAGAGCATATATAAATATTGATAGAAATGGGACAAAATATAAAAATAGCCCTATTATACCAAAGTTAAATAAAAATGCTGGTATATCCATTTCTAATACTAATTCTCTAAATTGATTCATATAACCATTTCCAAATAAAATTAATAATGGATTTGCTTGATTTTTTACTAATATAGCATTATATAATAATTGTTGCATTCTTTGGTCATTGTTACTAATTTGTAACTTATTTGCAATATCATATAATTCTAAAACTGATTTTTGCTGTACTTTATTCATATATTTTTCATCAATTTGTTTATTATCTATTTTATCTTTAATTTCTATTAAGCTTCCTGTTAAATGTGCTTCTTCGTTATTAGAACTGTCTACAATATTTGCTTCTATGTCCTTTAAATGTTGTCTTCTAGTAAATGTATTTGACCCAACTAAACATATTATTAAAATTATTAATGCTAGTAATGCTCCTCCTGCAATTACAATCTTTTTGTTTATTTTATTTATATTAAAAATATTACTTTTAACTAAAACGAAAATTCCAATAGTTAATATAAATCCGTATAAACCTACTCTTGTTCCTATTAACATTGTTAAAAATATGCCCATCAGTATTAGTTCTGCAATTATTATTTTTTTATATTTTTTATTTTTATTCATTAACAATATATACATAGATAAAATTAGTGTTGCACTAATACTATTTCCTGATTCAAACCATCCTTTTATACCCATTCCTTCTATATATGTACTTGACATTGTATTAGTAATTATGGAAAGTATAATTGATAACAAATATATTCCCACAGATATAACTGTTGCTTTTTCTAATTTTTCCGTAGATAGTTTTTCTTTAAATGTTTTGATGAATACATACAAAATTATAATCATAAAAGTATAATTAACTAAATATTGTAATTCATGTGATATATTGCTATAACTGCATTCACTCTTGACTGTTGTAAATAAAATCAAATGTATTATTGCATATATTCCATAAATTGCAGATATACCAAACAGTTTTAATTTATATTTTTTATCAGCTTTTATGAAATAATATATAAACGCAATTATTGGAAGTATAGGTCTTATTATTGTAGAAGGTGATATTTTTGTATTAAATATATTTCTAAATATAAAACTAGCTATATCTAAAATTGGACATAAAATTATAAATACTGTTAATAAATTTTCAATGTTTAATTTTTCTTTTACTTTTTTCATTTCTTCTCCATTTTTCTATTTTTTAAGCAAACTTTCTTTGCAACATTTTTCTTATACAAGAAAGTTTTCCTATTTTTTCATAAATTTTAATTGTTATATTATTAACACTTAACATATATTTGTTTTTTAAATTCTTATTTTTTATGTATTTATTCTTCTTCCAATTAGGAAAAGTATCGTTTAATTTATTCCAAGAATATTTTAAAATTTCTTTTCTTTCTTTTTTGTTCTCTATCATTACCATTCTAAGGAATGAACTACATAATAGATATCTTGCATAATTGTATTCTAATTCATTTCTATATTCTTCATATATTGCATTTTCTTTATAGTAATTTATTACATTATCTAAAATATCTATAATTTCTTTAGTTCTAGAATTTTGAGAATTTGAAATAGAATTATCTCTTTGGACATAATGGACAAAAGGTTTATTTACTATGTCTAACTTATTAATATATGGTATCAATTTATAGAAAAACTCTACATCTTCATATCTAAGTCCATATGGGAATTTGACTTTTGTTTTTTCTATTAATTCTTTTTTTATTAGTTTATTCCAAGCTACTACTCTTGCATTTAATAAAATATCATGTTTATCTTTATAAGTTCTGCCTTCACTTTCTATTGTTTCATTAGGATATTCCCATAGAAAATTACATTCTACTATATCTGCATTTTCTTTTTTTGCCTTTTCATACATTTGTTCATACATATCAATTTCAACATAATCATCAGAATCTAAAAAAGCTATATATTCTCCTGTTGTATATGGTATTGCATAATTTCTTGCATCTGATAATCCTCCATTTTCTTTTTTAAGATAAATTATTTTATTTTTATATTTACTTGCATATTCCTTAGCAATAGTTTCTGAATTATCTTTGCTTCCATCATTAACTATAATTATTTCTATATCTTCTAATGTTTGATTTACTAATGAATTTAAACATCTATCTATATATTTTTCTACATTATAAAAAGGTACTATTACACTTACTTTTTTCATTTTTCTCGTATAATCAATTATATAGAAATTTTAATCTATTTAATTGATTAATCCCTTTCTTCTATTTTTTTATATAAACTTAGTATTATAAAGTTAATTTTTGTTATATATAAAAATCAACTTCTCTTTTAATCTAGTATAAAATTTTCAAATAAGCAAAACCAAACTTGTGTTTTCATTTCTTTTTTATATATTTTATACTAGTTCTTATTTCTCATATAATTTTAAATACAAGTTTATATCTATTATTAACAATATTTTTTTAATCATTTGTTTTAAATTCCTTGCTTTTATATTTTTATATACTTTTCTATTCTTTAATTCCTCTAAGTATTTTTTTCTTTCCTCTTCTTTTAAATCCCTAGCTTTTAATATTACAGCATTTGTATAATAAATCATAATATTATCATGTGTTAATTTCGAAATATTAATTTTCTGAGAATATTCTTTTGCATTATCGTAATGTCCCAATGCATCATATACTCTTTTAATTGTTTTTTGATAATTTTCATTACGCATTAAACTTCCTTGACTTTGAACATAATAATATCCATAAAAATTAGTAGATACCATAGATTTTGCAAGAACAATAATAAATGGTATTAGCCCAAAGTCTTCATGTTCAGTTCCAACTTTAAATTTTAAGTTATTTCTTGTAAAGATATCTCTTTTTATTATATAAACACAAGGTGAATCTAATAATACATCTGTTCCATAAAGTCTATTAAATCCTTCTTCTCCTGTAACTTCATCAAATGTAGCTCCTGATACAATTTCTAAAATCTTGTCATTTTCATCTATTCTTTGCATTTTATATTTTATAAGTTCAATTTTTTCATCAATATATTTCTTTATGTTAACATATAGCTTTTTGTCTATATAATCATCTGAATCAAGAAACATAATGTATTCTCCTGTTGCCTTTTCTACTCCAAAATTTCTTGTATCAGCTACTCCAGTATTATCTTTTTTATAGTATGTAAATAAATCCTTATATTTACTTGTATATTCCTTTATTATAGCTTCTGAATTATCAGTGCTTCCATCATTTACAACAACTACTTCTATTTCTGAGTTATTTTGATTTATAATACTATCAAAACATTTTTTTAAGTGCTTTTCTGTATTATATACTGGAACTATTATGCTTAGTTTTTTCATATTCTTATTACTCTCTTTCATTTATAATATCTTCTATTTTTTTAGAAATTTCTTCATTATATTTATTATAATCAAATTGATTTTTTATTTCATATCCATTTTCAATAACTTCTTTCATTGCTTTATATGTACTTTCTACTGTCTTTTCAGTTAATATTCCTCTACCTTCAACTTGCTTATAGTCAGATACTTTTGTAGTAATAATTGGTTTGTTTAAAATAAAACTTTCTAAATATACTACTGGAAATCCTTCATAATCTGAAGATAATATTATATAATCACTTAAATTAAAATATGGATATGGATTTTCTTTTTTTCCTAAAAATATTATTTCATTTTTTAAGTTATATTTTTCTACTATGTTTTTATAAAAATTTGTATCTTCTCCTTCTCCTATACATATGACTCTAAAATTCTTATTTTCTTCCTTGAGTCTTTTAGCTGCTTCTACTATTCTAGATAATTTTTTTTGTTTTTCATCATGTCTACCTACATTAAGAAAGGTTACTATATTTTCTCTTTCTAAATCTTTTACCTCTTCTTTTGATTTTTCTAAAATAGTTTTAGCATTTATTAAATTGTTGCATACCATTACCTTATTTTTAGTTTCTGGAAATACTTTTATAAAGCTTTCTTTTCCCTCTTCTGAAACAAAGACTATATGCTTAAACTTATTATATTTTCTTTCCTCAAAAAATACCTTCATTTCTTCTATATTTCCATTAAATAGTGAATAATAATCAGCATGTCCCCATAGAGCATTATTTTTAGAAGCTACTCTTGCAATATAACTTCCTGGAATAGAATATGTAGCGAAACTAGCTGAAAAATCAAATTTATTTTTATATTTCAAGTAAAATTTGATCTGATTAAACATGTTTTTTATCTTTCTTATTAATATGTTTTTATTGTTATTAACTTTGTATTCTATAACTTTAACATTTTTAGAAATATTATCTAAAAATACTCCTTCTTTTTTTTCTAATATTAAAGTTATATTATAACCTTTATTTTCTAAATAATTTATAAGATATAATAATGCTTTTTCTATTCCTCCTAAATCAAGGTTATATGCTGAGAATAATATTTTCTTCATTTCTTTTTCTCCTCGTACTTATATGTTTATAATTTTTAGTTGATACAACTATAATTTCTATCTTTTAGTATTAAATAATATCAATCTAATTTGTTATTTTGTTATTATTTAGTATATTTGCACTAGTATTGGTACTGTTTGTATTTGTAGCTGTATTCTGTTTATTAGTATTACTTGTATTTACTTTATTGCTACTATTAGAAGTATTATTTACCGTATTTTGTTTATTCGTTGTGTTTGTTGTATTTTGTTTTCCAGAAGATGTATTATTTTTGTTCTGATTGTTATTGTTTGGTTTAGTTGAATTTTCTACATTATTGTTTGTCTGATTACTATTGCTTTGATTGTTAGTCTTATTTTCATTTCTATTAATATCAAAAGCATCTTTTTCTTCATAAATATCATCATCAAAAATACCTTCATTTTGCACTTTATTATTAGTGTTAGAATTTGTAGTTGAATTTTCTTTTATAGTTGTTCCTTTATGCTTATCACATTCTTTAGGAGATGTTCCTAATAAGAAATATTCTGTATATGTTTCTTTACATCCACTATTTGCAATTTTTCCACTTTCTGCACAAATCGTTTTACTTTCAATCCAATTAGGTTTCTTAAATTCGGCTTTTTCTAATCCACCATGTATATTCTTCATAACATTTGACCAAATAATTCCTGCTGGATTCTGTTTATTAAAGAATATTGTTTCATTTTGGTCATATCCAAACCATGTTACTGCTGTATAATATGGAGTGAAACCACATAACCATCTGTCAAAATTGTCATCTGTTGTACCTGTTTTTGCTGCAACATCTATTCCTGGAATTGCACAATATCTTGCTGTACCATTAGAGCCTTTTACTGGCTGGATTAAAATTTCTTTTAATATGTATGAAACTTGTTCAGATATTACCCTTTTCTTCTTAGGCTTTGCTTTTATAACAACTTCACCAGTTGAATTAGTTATACTTGAATAAAATGTCGGTTCTATATATACCCCATCATTTGCAATAGTAGCATAGGCACCTGCCATCTCTAAAGGACTTATTCCTTTATCTAATCCTCCTAATGACAGTGATAAAGTTTCATCTTTTTCTGTAAGAGTTGTTATTCCCATTTTCTTAAGATATTTAATTGATTTTTTAGGCTTTATTTCTTCCATCATTTCAACAAAAGGTATATTTTGTGATGATTCTAATGCTCTTCTTACTGTTATTTCTCCTAAATAACTTGCATAATTTTTAGGTTCATATCCTCCTTGGAAAGTCTTTTCTACATCTGGGTATATAGTAGCTCCTGTGAAGAGTTTTTTATCAATTCCTGGTGCTAAAACAGCTAATGGCTTTATTGCAGAACCTGTTTGTCTTATACTTTGTGTGGCTCTATTTAGTCCTCTTGCAGTTGTTTTTTCTCCTAAACCTCCTACACAAGCTAATACTTGTCCTGTTTTATGGTCTATTATAACCATTGCAGCTTGAGATGGGTCCCCTCCTTGTTTTGATGCGATACTATATTTTGATTTTTGAAATTCTTTTTCAGTTTGCTTTTGAATATTATCATTTTGTGTACTATTTATTGTTAGTCCTGCCATGTATAAATAATTTGTAGCAAATGTTTTATTTATGTTTTTCTTTTTTGAAATATCTGATATGACTTCTGTTACTAAAGCATCTGTATGATAAGAATAAACAGAATCATCTGATTCTATATTTCCTTTTTTAAATCTTAACCCTTTTTCGACCTCAGAAATAGCACTATTATATTCTTCTTCATTTATATATTCTAATTCCTTCATCTTTCCTAAAACTATTTTTGTTCTTTTGGAAATTTTTTCTTTATTATCTTTTTCTCCAAAAGGATTATAGGAATTTGGAGAGTTGTTTATACCTGCTAAAAAGGCACATTCTGCTAACGATAATTGTTGTGCACTTTTATTAAAATAATATTTTGCTCCTGCTTCTACTCCATATATATTAGGTCCAACATAAATAACATTCAAGTATGTACCTAATATTTCATCTTTTGAAAAATACCATTCTAGTTGATATGCTTTCCACCATTCCTTAACTTTTCTAAATACTGAATCTGTATTATCTCCTGTAATATTTTTTACTAGCTGTTGAGTTATTGTACTACCACCGTATGAAGAAGAACCTGCATGAATTATATATGAAAATATTGCTGATGCTGTTCTTTTTATATCAACTCCATGATGTTTATAGAATCTTTCATCTTCTATTGCTACATAAGCATTTTTTAAGTTTTTAGGAATATCTTCATTGTTTATTTTGATTTTTTTTCTTTCACTTCCTAATTTGGCTATTGTTTTACCTTGTGAATCGACTACAATAGAAGTTTCATTTACAAACATTTCTTGTGTTATTTGTTTCCAATTATGTGATGAAACTCCTAAAAAAATTCCTAATAGTAATATTAAAACTATTACTATTATTATAATAATTTTTTTGATTTTTTTATTTGCTTTGTTCTTTTTATTTGTTTTAGTAGTTCTTTTTACTTTTTTGCCTTTCTTTTTAGATTCTTGTTTTTCCTTTTGCTTATTTTCTTTTCTTAATTTCTTTATAGCCTTAGGAACTTCATCTTCTTTATTTTTATTCTTAAACAATAATATCACTATCCTTATTTTTAATTGCCCTAAGTATATCATATTTTTAATAATATTTACAATACTAATGTTATAAGAAAGTTTTTTACAAAGCATCCGCTAGAAATAGTTGATAATTATGATTTTTTTGGCTTTTGACTACTTATTTCATTCAGAAAGAATTAGTAAGGCTTCCTAATGAGCCTCTCTCACTCAGACCCTTTCATACTTCAAGTACCG